>DASXRH010000682.1:0-3362 GCA_036506715.1 Acidimicrobiales bacterium | reverse complement strand
GGGTGAGGACCAGTGCCTCACGCTGGCGGGGCGTGAGCTGGGCCAGCGCCCGGGCCACATGGTCGCGGTTCGCGGCGAGGTCAGCCGGCTCGGGGGGTGGGGCCGGTGTCGAGTGGGCGAACACCTCCACCACCCGGCGGGCGGTGCGCACGGCCCGTCGGCCGGCGCTGTGGTGGAGGTTGTAGGCGGTGCGGAACAGGTAGCCGACGGGGTCGTCGAGGGCCGACACCCGGTCCCAGCGCTCCCACACCTTGCAGAAGGCGTGCTGGGAGAGGTCCTCGGCCTGCTCGCGGCTGGCGGTCAGGACGTAGAGCGCGCGGAAGAGCCGCCGCTCGTTGGCCAGGTAGAAGCCCTCGAACGACAGCGCGGGCCGTACGCCGACGGTGATCGGCGCCGGGTGGGTGGAGCGCTCATGGACCACGGACACTGCCAACACTGCCGCAAGAACGCCCGGGACGCACGTGCCGTGTAGGAGATCGCGCGATTTTTCTCATGAAGGCTGCCGGAGGCGGGCCAGGGTCAACGGCGGGCTCGTGGCCCCCGTGGGATGCGGGGCCGACGTTCCGGGCGAGCGGCCGGTCGCAGAGCCGGCGCCGCCAGGGTGGCACCGAGCCGGGGCACGCCTGGTCCAGGGGAGGGCTCGTGGCCTTCTTGGGTGACGGACCGACCACCCCGGCAAGCGGGTCGGTCACAGATCCGGCCCACCCCGCCGGGTGACGCCACGCCGATACGCACGCCCGGTCGACAGCGGGCCGCGACCGCAGGCCGCAGGCCGACCACCCCGGCACGCCGGTCGAACGCAGATCCGGCCAACCCGCCGAGTGGCACCGCCCCGGTTGGCGGGTCCCGGCCCCCCGGCGCGCTGTGGTCTTGCGGGCCGAGGTCCTCCTCGCCGCCGTCCAGTGGCCGCTGGACGCGGGCCGACCGCCCCGGGGTGGGCGGTCGGTCGCTGGGCCGGCCCACCCCCGCGGGTGGCGCCGGGCCGGTGGGCACGCCGGGTCAGCGGCGGGCCGTGGTCTTCTTGGCCGTCGTCTTGCGCGCCGTGGTCTTCTTGGCTGCCGGGCGCTTGGCGGGCGGCCGCGTGGCCGTCGTCTTCTTGACGGCGGTCTTGCGGGGCGTCGCCGTCTTGCGGGCGGCGGCGGTCTTGCCGGCCGTGGACTTGCGGGCCGTGGTCTTGCGGGCCGTGGTCTTCTTGGCCGCCGTCTTCCTGGCCGGGGCCCGGCTGGCGGTCGTCGTCTTCGTCGTCTTCGTCGCCGCCGTCTTGCGGGCCGGCGCCGCCGGGCCCGGGGGCCACACGCCCCGCTCGAGCTTGGGGGCCAGGCTGGTCTTGACGACCGCGTCCTTGAACCCCTTGAGCGGCGTGATGCGGGCCTTCTTGCTGGCCTTGATCCGCACCGGCTGTTGAGTCTGCGGGTTGCGGCCCATGCGGGCCGGGCGGTCGACCTTCACGAACTTGGCGAAGCCCGAGATGGACACCGGCTCGCCCTTGGAGACGACCGTGGTCACCACGTCGGTGAGCCCCTTGAGGACGGCGTCGACATCCTTGCGCTCGACACCGGACTGGGTGGACACCGCTTGCACCAGATCTCGACGGTTCACAAGCTCCTCCTAGGTCATCGCGACTGGGACAGTTTCCTCAACTCGCGCTGTAGACACGTGGATACGCCGGTATTCTTACGAGTTTTCCTACCCAGCGCACCACCCTGTGCGCGCGTCGAGCAGGAAAAATCGGGGTTTTCGGGCCGCGGGCGACAGCGGACAGTGCTGGTGTGGGCGGTGGGACGACCCCTCCGCCGGCTGCGGCGCGGGCCATCCGCGCTGCTATTGCTGGTTTTTCCGCACCCGGCGCGGGCTCAGAGACCGGCGAGCCAGCGCTCGGCCTGCTGGGCGCGACGCCGCAGCTGGTCGACCGTCGCCTCGTCGATGCGCCGCAGTCCGATCAGCCGGTTGAGCTGTCCGTTGACCTGCGCGTGCCCCATTCCCGTTGCCCACACGAGGTCCTGGACGAGCTTGGCGTTGTGCTCGCGCAGCTGCGACCGCTGCTGGCGGGGCGTCAGCTCGGCGCCGTTCGGGCCCGACCCGCCGTCGCCCCCGGCGCCGTTCGGCCGCCCGCCCGGCAGCATCGGCAGCGTCAGCTCGAGGCCGTCGGCGCCCTCGGCGTCGGCCCCGTCGAGCCGGTCGAGCCGGTCGAGCACCGCGTCGTCGACGCTGAACACCGACGACTCCTCCTCGCCCGTCACCACCGCCGACAGGGCGGCGAACATCGACAGCTGGTCGCCCCGGTCGTCTGGGTGGACCAGGGCGTCGACCGCCGCCTCGTCCGCCGGGTCGCCGTCGCCGTCGCGCTCGGGCCGGCGGAGGCTGTGGCGGCGGGCGTCGGCGATCTGGGTGGCCCAGGTGCGCAGCCGGCCGTCGTCGGGGATGAACAGGTAGGCCTTCTGGCGGGGCACGCCCGGGGTCCAGCGCACGAAGCGGCCAACGGCCTGGCGGAAGAACAGCTCGGTCGTGGTCGTGGTGGCGTACACGCCCACCCGCAGGCGGGGAATGTCGACACCCTCGGACACCATGCGCACGGCCACGATCCACGGGTCGGCGGTCCCCGCGAAGCGGGCGATGCGGCTCGACGACCGGGGGTCGTCCGACACCGCCACCGTGGCCCGCACCCCGCACCGGTAGCGCAGCAGGTCGGCGATGCCCTGGGCGTGGTCCTGGTCGGCGGCGATGACCAGGCCGCCGGCGTCGGGCTGGTGGCGGCGCAGCATGGCCAGCCGCTCGTTGGCCTGGAGCAGGACGGTCGCCAGCCACTCGCCCTCGAGGCTGAGGGCCGTGCGCAGGCGCTGCGCCGCCCGGGTGCGGTCGAGCGGGTCGTCGAACGCCGCCGCCTGGGCGGCGCCATCGGGGGCGATCCACTCCATGAACCCGTTGATGCGCGGGAAGTAGACGGGCCGCACCACCCGCCCGTCGCCCAGGGCGTCCGCGTAGCCGTACTCGTAGTCGGGCACGGCCTCGTCGCCCACGTAGCGGACGAAGGGGATGGCCAGCGTGTCGGACCGGAACGGCGTGCCCGACAGGGCCAGCCGGCGGGGCGCCACCTCGAACGCCCGCCGCACCGACTCGCCCCAGGCCCGGTCGTCGCCGGCGTGGTGGATCTCGTCCAGCACGACCAGCGCCTGGGCCGCCAGCGGGCGGACGGCCTCGGGGTTAGCCGCCACCTGCTGGTAGGTGGTGACGATGCCGTGGACGTCGGCCGGCAGCCGGCCCCCCGCCGGCGTCCACCGGGGCTCGAGGTGGAGGCCGAACCGCCCGGCGGCATCCGCCCACTGGAGCTTGAGGTGGGAGGTGGGCGCCACCACGATCAGCCG
>DASXRH010000681.1:0-3488 GCA_036506715.1 Acidimicrobiales bacterium | reverse complement strand
CAGCGATTCGGGTTGCTGCTCGGTGGCCGATGTCGACGATGCGCGCCGGGTTGCGCAACAGCTCGGCATCGATCATCTCGTCTTCAACTTCTCTGGCGACTTCCACGCCCGCGTCGTCGACCCCTACGTGCACGCCCACGCGCAGGGCCAAACGCCGAACCCGTGCATCGAGTGCAACCGCCACCTCAAGTTCGACCGCCTGCTGCGGCGGGCCGAGGCCGTCGGGTTCGACGCCGTGGCCACCGGCCACCACGCCCGGATCGTCCCCGGTCCCGGCGGCACCCGCCGCCTGGCCCGCGGGGCCGACGCCGCCAAGGACCAGAGCTACGTCCTCTACGTCCTCGGGCAGGCCGAGCTGGCCCGCACGCTGCTGCCGGTGGGCGAGTCGACCAAGGACGCGGTGCGGGCCGAGGCCGCCGCGCTCGGGCTGCGCACGGCCGACAAGCCCGACAGCCAGGACGTGTGCTTCGTGACCTCGGCCGCCGGCCGGCGGGGGTTCCTCGGCCGCCGCATCGCGCTGCGCCCGGGCCGCATCGTGGACGAGACGGGTCGGGACGTGGGAGAGGTCGACGCCGTCGAGCTGGTCACCGTGGGTCAGCGGCGGGGGTTGGGCCTGCCCGGCGGCGGCGCGGCCCGGTACGTCACCGCGGTCGACGTGCCCGGGGCCACGGTGCGGGTGGGGCCCGAGTCGGACCTGGTGGCCCGGACCGCGGGGCTGGGGCGGGTGGTGTGGGCGGCCGAGCCGGTCACCGGTCCGGTCCTCGCCCAGTGCAGTGCCCACGGGGCCGCGCGGCCGGCCGCGGTCGCGCCCGGGGACCGGCACGACCGGGCCGTGGTCACCTTCGACCGCCCGGTCCGGCGGGTGGCGCTGGGCCAGTCCGTCGTGCTCTACCGGGGTGACCAGGTGGTCGGCGGCGGTGTGACCGACTTCACGGACTGATTCGTTCCGGAACTGTTGCGTTCCGTAAATAGCGGGCGCAGGCTGGGCGCCATGACCACGGACACCGTCGCCCTCGCCGAGGAGCGCCAGGCCGACCCCCGCCGCTGGGTCGTGCTGGGCGTCATGTGCCTCAGCCTGCTGCTGATCGTGATGGACAACACGATCGTCAACGTCGCCCTGCCCACCCTGCAGAGGGAACTGGGGGCGTCCACCAGCCAGCTCCAGTGGGTGGTCGACGCCTACATCCTGGTGTTCGCCGGCCTCCTGCTGACCATGGGATCGCTGGGCGACCGCTTCGGGCGCCGGGGGGCCCTGGCCATCGGCCTGGCGGTCATGGGCATCGGCTCGATCGCCTCGTCGTTCGCCGACTCGGCCAACCACCTCATCGCCACCCGGGCGCTCATGGGCATCGGCGCCGCGCTGATCATGCCCGCCACCCTGTCGATCATCACCAACGTCTTCACCGACCGCAGGGAGCGGGCCCAGGCCATCGCCATCTGGGCCGCCACGGCCGGCGTGGCCGTGGCCATCGGCCCGGTCACCGGCGGCTGGCTGCTCGAGCACTTCTGGTGGGGCTCGGTCTTCCTGGTCAACGTGCCGGTCGTGATCGTGGCCCTGGTGCTGGGCCAGCTGTTCGTGCCCACCTCCCGCGACCCCGCGGCCCCGCCCATCGACGTGCGCGGCGCGCTGCTGTCGATCACCGGGCTGGTGGCGCTGGTGTGGGCGATCATCGAGGGCCCCAACGGCTGGACCGACCCGACCGTGCTCGGCGCCTTCGGGGTGGCGGCCGTGCTGCTGGCGGCCTTCGTGGCGTGGGAGCGGCACACGCCCACCCCCATGCTCGACATCAACTTCTTCCGCAACGCCCGGTTCTCGGCGGCGAGCGGGGCGCTCATGCTCACGTTCTTCGCCATGTTCGGGTCGCTGTTCCTGCTGACCCAGTTCCTCCAGTCGGTGCTCGGCTACACGGCGCTGCAGACCGGCGTGCGGTTGCTGCCCATGGCGGTCGTGCAGATGGTGGTGGCGCCGCTGTCGGCCCGCATCGTCGAACGCGTCGGCTCCAAGGTCGTGGTGGCCACCGGCCTCACCGTGGGGGCCGTCGGGCTCCTCATCGCCAGCCGGCTCACCGCCGGGGCCAGCTACCCCGAGGTGCTGCTCTCGCTGGTGGTGCTGGCCGTGGGCCTGGCGCTGGTCATGCCGCCGGCCACCGAGTCGATCATGGGCTCGCTGCCGCCGGCCAAAGCGGGCGTGGGCTCGGCCGTCAACGACACCACGCGCGAGATCGGCGGCGCCCTGGGGGTGGCCGTGCTCGGCTCGGTCATGAGCTCGACCTACCGGCCCCGGGTGAGCGACGCCATCAGCGGCTTCCCCATCCCGACCGCGCAGGCCCACGCCATCACCGACCAGGTGGGGGCGGCCATCCAGGCGGCCCAGACCTTGGGAGGCGCCCCCGGCAGGGCGCTGGCCGACGTCGCCTCCAAGGGCTTCGCCGACGGCATGAGCATCGCCTTCGTGATCGGCGCCGCCGCCCTGGCCCTGGGCGCGCTGATCGTGGCCCTCTACCTCCCGGCCCGGGCCCCCGACGACCACCGTGGGGACGCGGTCGACGCCGACGCCCCGACCCCCGGCGGGACCGCCCGGGTCGACGGCAACCGGGACCCGTCGGCGGTGGCCGGCGACGGCGCCGCCGTGCCGGCCGGGACGTCCCCCGAGCCCCGATGAGCGTCCCACCCGTCGCCGTCGCCGTCGCCGCCGCCGAGCGCCGGCCCGGCCGTCCCCGCGACGCCCGGGCCGACGCCGCCATCACGGCGGCGGCCGTCGAGATCCTGGCCGAGAAGGGCCCCGGCGGCTTCACCGTCGACGCCGTGGCGGCCCGGGCCGGGTGCGGCAAGGCCACCATCTACCGGCGGTGGCCGTCGCGGGCCACGCTGCTGCTCGACACCGCCCACCGCCTGGGCCTCGAGCCCGACGAGGTCGACACCGGCTCGGTGCGCGACGACCTGGTGCTCATCCTGTCGCAGCTCACCACCAAGCTGCGCGAGACCGCGGCCGGGCGCATCCTGCCGGCCGTCATCGCCGAGGCCTCGGTCAACCCCGAGATGCGCGTCGTGCTGGCCCGCTTCATCCACGACCGCCGCGAGCGGCCCCGGCACGCGGTCGAACGGGGCGTGGCCCGCGGCGACCTGGCCCCCGACGCGGACGTCGAGATGATCCTCGATCTGGTGGGGGGCGTGGCCTTCTACCGCGAGCTCGTCAGCGGGGAGCCGGTCGACGACGCCTACGTGGGCCGGCTGGTCGACCGCGTCGTCGCCGCCTTCGGTCCCGACGCGTTCGGTCCCGACGCCTAGGCCAGGTGCGCGGATAGGTCACGCTGTCACGGCGAACCGTCGCTGTGTTCCCCGCTCCTGGCGCCTTCGGCGCCGGGCCGCTCTGGCCACGGCCTCCCTTCGCTCGGCCTCTAGCCCAGGTGGCGCCGGCGGGCCTCGGCCACGACCCGGCCCGGCCGGGTGGGGGTCACGAGGACGGCGGTGACGTCGCCGATCTCGGC
>DASXRH010000680.1:0-2578 GCA_036506715.1 Acidimicrobiales bacterium | reverse complement strand
ACGAGTGGTTCAAGCGACCTGACCACGGCGAGCGGGTCACGACCTCGATCGACCTCGCCGGGTACACCGACGTGCGGCTCGACGCCCTGCTGGCCCACGAGACGCAGATCGACCCCACGTCACCGTTCTGGTTCGGGCTGCCCCGCGAGGAGCAGGCGTCGGTCCACCCCTTCGACGACTACATCCTGGCCCGCAGCCTGGTCGACACCGACGAACCCGAGTCCGACCTGTTCGCCGGCGTTCGCAGCCCGGCGGCCCGGCCGTCCTGAACAGACGGTCGGCGTGGCCGGGGTCGACTTCCTGAGCGCCGACTGGGTCGAGCGCTACCGGGCCGCGTGCGCGACGCTGCCCGAGCGGCCGGGAGCGTCGGCCCGGATCCAGACCGTGGTCACCGGGGGAGCCGGGGGCAGCGTGGGCTGGTGGGTGACGTTCGCCGACGGGCGGGCCACCGCCGCCGGCATCGGAGGCGACGACACGCTGGCGGCCGACCTCGAGGCCGGCACCGTCGACGGCGTCCCGTTGGTGTCGGTGACGCTGCCGCTCAACGTGGCCGAGTCGGTGGCCGACGGCCGGTCCGACCTCTCGACCGCGTTCATGCAGGGGCGGGCCAAGGTGGCCGGCGACCAGGGGGCGCTCCTGCGCATCCTGGCGATGACGGCCACGCCCGAGTACCGCTCGGCGGCCGCCGCCGTGGAGGACGCCACCCGGCGTTGAGCCGTCACAGGTCGTGGGCGCAGCGCACGACCTCGCACACGAACGCCGCGGCCTGCTCGACCCGGGCCCGGGCCGTCGGCACCGCACCGAGCCCGGGGTCGCCCTGGCGGTAGGCGAGCGCCTCGTGGACGATCGGGTGCCACTCGTCGGCGAAGGTCGCGAGGGCGTAGTCGCCCGCCTGCTCCTTGGTGATCACCTCCCCGGTCGCGATGGTGCAGTGGAGCCGGGGCGCGCCGAGGGCGCCCCAGGCCGCCTGCCAGCGCGACCGCAGGCGGGCGGCCGGTGCTCCCCGCCCGGTGACGCGGTCGGCCCAGCGCCGCCAGTAGGTGTCGAGGTTGGCCAGGTTCCAGGCCCGCAGCAGCTCGGGTTGGGGGTCGAGGCCGAGGGTGGCCGGTTCCGGGCCGCGTATGGCGATGCCCCGGCCGGCCAGCACCGTCCACGTCACCGGGTTGACGTCGAAGCCCGCCCGGGCCCGGAACCGGTGGCCGGTGTGGGAGGCGACCGGCACGATCTCGGTGACCGGGCGGGTCAGGTCGCCGGCCCGCACGTAGACGACGTTGCAGGTGCCGGGGAAGGTGAGGTGGCCTCGGGCCACGGCCGGCAGGCCCGTCCGGGCGGCCGTCGCCACGTGGACCATCCGCAGCCGGGCCAGGGACGGCTCGCCGTTGCCGTCGCCCAGGACCGCCACGGCGTCGATGTCGCTGCGGCCGGGCCGCCAGCCGCCGAGGGCGGCCGAGCCCACGACGTAGAACCCGACGACCGGGGCGTCGAGCAGCCGGTCCGCCGTGCGCAGGTAACGGGCGACGGTGGTGCGGACGCCGGGGTCAGCCCCGGCGCTGGAGGTCACGGAGGCGTCGGTAGCCGACCAGATGGGCGCCCACCCGCTGCAGCAGCGTGCGCAGGCTGCGGTCGTGGACCACCAGGTCGTGGTCGTCGACCCGGCCTGCCCAATCGGGGGTCTGGGCCCGCAGCTCGGGCGTGTCGACGGCCGGGTGGAGGTGGATCTCGGTCACGCCCGGGCGCAGGTCGGAGATCGCCCGCTCGACGGCCCGGCGCCCGCCCGAGCCCCGGACGTAGGCGAAGTGGTCGGGGAAGACCACACCCTCCTCTGCCGCCAGCTTGCGGAACGGGAAGCCGACGGTGCGCTCGGTCTCGGCGCCGGTGAGCCGGACCGGCAGCCCGAAGTCGACGGCCAGGTCGAGGTAGATGTCGAAGAACTCGGGCTTCTGCTGGAGGGCCCCCATGTGGTTGTCGAGGTGGCTGACGTCGAAGCCCCACAGGATCGCCCGCTCGACCTGGGCGCGCAGCTCGCGCCGGGCCTCGTCGAGGTCGGCGTGGTCCCACAGGTCGCCGACCGTGCGGGGGAAGCCGCCGTCGCCGTCGAGCAGCGACGGGGCCTGGGTGATGGGCCCCCAGCGGTAGAGGTCGTGCTCGGCGTTGAGGGTGAGGTGGACCCCGACGTCCTCGCCCCGGTAGCGGGACGCGGCCTCCCGGGCCCACGGGCAGGGGACCATGAGCGACGCGCTGGTGGCGATGCCCTCGCGCAGCGCCTCGTACACCCCGACGTTGGCCGCGTGGCTGGCGCCGAGGTCGTCGCACGTCACGATGAGCACCCGGTCGTCGGCCGAGAAACCGAGGCGCTGAGCTAGCGAGACCATCGACGCGAGGCTACTGCCCGACCGCTCGCCGCCCTCAGGCGCAGCCGGCCTCGGGATGGACCGCCGTCGCCCCGGCGCCTCGCCCTGGCCGCGACACCAGCACGACGGGGTGGCGACGCCGGCCAGCGGCCGCACGAACCGACGCCACCCGTCGCGCCGGCGCGACGACAGCGGCAGGCGGGTGCGCCGACGCAGGGGGCGACCAG
>DASXRH010000679.1:0-5404 GCA_036506715.1 Acidimicrobiales bacterium | reverse complement strand
ACCTGGTCGAACACCTCGTCTGCGGCCGCCTCGTCGTCGGCGTAGACGTAGAGCTCGTCGCCGTCCCAGGCCGACGCGATGTCCTGCGCCCGCAGCGCGGCCACGAGCTCGGCCACCTGGTCGTCGTCCCACTCGGTCAGGTCGTAGGCGACCCGGTCGCGGTCGGCGTCGAGCGGCTGGTTCAGCTCGCCCTCGACGATGTCGATGATGTTGTCGACGGCGGCGGCGTCGGCCCCCGCCACCTGCAGCGACGTGCCGTCCCACCCGTGACCGATGGTGGCCACGTTGAGCCGGTCGGTGACTGCCTGGCGCTCCATGTCGCTCCAGTCGTCGAGCTCGAACACGACGACCTCCTCGTCGTCGCCCTCGGTGCCCTGCTCAGGGCCCTCGTCGGGCTCGTCGGGCTCGCCGGGGAGGCCCGACAGGGTGAACCCGAGGTCGAGGTTCTGGCGCTGGTTGAACGGATCGGAGAGCTGACCCACGGGTCCATTGAACCAGGCGCCGACTATCTTCCCCGCATGAGCGACAAGCAGCGGCCCGACAGGAACCTGGCGATGGAGCTCGTGCGGGTGACCGAGGCCGCCGCACTGGCCGCCTCGCGCTGGATGGGGCGGGGCGACAAGATCGGCGCGGACGGCGCCGCCGTCGACGCCATGCGCATCGTGCTCGGCGGCGTGCCCATGGACGGCATCGTGGTCATCGGCGAGGGCGAGAAGGACGAGGCGCCCATGCTCTACAACGGCGAGCAGGTGGGCGACGGCAGCCCCACGCTCACCGACGTGGCGGTTGACCCCATCGACGGCACCACCCTCACCGCCCTCGGCCGCGGCAACGCGCTGGCGGTCATCGCCGTGTCCGAGCGGGGCACGATGTACGACCCCGGCCCCTGCGTCTACATGGAGAAGGTGGCGGTCGGCCCCGAGTGCGTGGGCGTCATCGACATCACCCGGCCGCCGGCCGAGAACATCCTGGCCGTGGCCAAGGCCAAGGGCACCACTCCCCGCGACGTCACCGTCGTCATCCTCGACCGGCCCCGCCACGAGGACCTGATCTCCGAGATCCGGGGCACGGGGGCCCGCATCCGGCTCATCCCCGACGGCGACGTGGCCGGCGCCATCTCCACCGCCTGGACCGAGTCGGGCGCCGACGTGCTGTTCGGCATCGGCGGCACGCCCGAGGGGGTCATCGCCGCCGCCGCCCTCAAGTGCATGGGCGGCGAGCTGCAGGGGCGTCTGTGGCCCCGCAACGAGGACGAGCGGCAGGCGGCGCTCGACGCCGGCTACGAGCTCGAGCGGGTGCTGTCCACCGACGACCTGGTGCGGGGTGACAACTGCTTCTTCGCGGCCACCGGCATCACCGACGGCGAGTTGCTCAAGGGCGTGCACTTCTCGCGGCGGGGGGCGTCGACCCAGTCGCTGGTCATGCGGTCCAAGTCGGGCACCGTGCGGTTGGTCAACGCCCAGCACCAACTGTCGAAGCTGGCCGGGTTCTCGGCCATCGACTTCGCGTGACCACTACACGCGGCCCGCGGCCCGGGCGGCGGCCCAGCGCTTGAACCCCCGGGGCAGCGGCGTGGCCGCCGCCACCAGGGCCTTGTTGACCGCCCCCGGGACCAGCCAGACCTTGCCGGCCCGGGCGGCGTCGAGCGCGGCGGCGGCCACGTCCTCGGCCGACTGCCAGGCCGGCCCGGGGATCTGGCGGCCGGCGATGCCTGCCCGCTCCTGGAACTCGGTGCGGGTGAAGCCGGGGAGCACGGTGGTGAGCGTGACCCCCGTGCCGGCCAGCTCGCCGGACACCGCCTCGCCGAAGCTGGCCACGAACGCCTTGGACGCCCCGTAGGTGGCGTTGCCCGGGGTGGCCTGGAGGCCGGCCACCGACGACATGTTGAGGACTGCCCCGTGGCCGCGGACCATCATGGCGCCGAGCGCCGCGTGGGTCAGCCGCACGAGCGCGACGACGTTGACGGCGATCTCCCGCTGCTCGCCGTCAATGTCCAGCGCGGCGAAGTCGCCGTAGGTCCCGAACCCGGCGTTGTTGACCGCCAGGTCCACGGGCCGGGCCCGGTCGGCCAGCCGCGCCTCGATGCGGGCCAGCTCGCCGCCGTCGGCCAGGTCGGCCGGCAGCACCTCCACGTCGACCCCGGCCAGCTCGGCGGCCAGCGCGTCGAGCCGGCCGCGGTCGCGGGCCACCACCACCAGCTCGACGCCGTGGGCGGCGAGGGCGCGGGCCATCGCCCGCCCGATCCCCGAGGACGCCCCTGTCACCAGCGCGCGGTGCCACGGGAAGCGGTCGGCGGGGGGCGCGGGCTCGGTCATCCGCGCAGCGTAGATCGGGGCGACCTCAGCCCTGGGGCGAGACGGAGGTGCGGCCGTCGGCCTGGCCGCGGAGGACCCGCACGGCCAGCTGGCCGTTGGCCAGCGCGGCCTCGACGCCGCCGCCGAAGCCGGGCGGCAGGTCGAGCTCGCGCTCGTAGCCGCCGTAGTCCCACTCGTGGACCAGGTAGTCCTTGGGTGCGGCGCTGCGCAGGTGGGCGGTGATGCGCAGGTGACCGGGGGTGAGGTCGATGGTCACGTCGCTGGGGCGCACCGCGGGCAGCGGGGCCACGACGACGAGGGCATCGCCGGTCTCGTAGACGTTGACGGGCACGTGCTGGGGGCGCATGAGCCGCTCCGCCGACGCCGTCGCCTCGGTGACGCGCTCGTGCTTGGTCTGCTCGGTCGCCATGCGGCCGACCGTACCCCTGGTCGTGGGGGATCAGTCGAGGGGTACGCCGTCGACCAGGGTGGCGCCCCGCCGGTCGGCCAGGTGCCCGGCGGCCGCCAGCAGGTGGCGGGCGATGCCCTGGCGCCGGCGGTCGGGGCCGACCACCAGCGAGTCGACGACCAGGCGGTCGCCGTTGGTGGAGCCGTGGACCACCCCCACGACGTCGCGGTCGGGCAGCAGCCGGGCCGTGACCGCCCACGACCCCGGCACCGGCGCCGCGCCCGCGCCGTCGACCTCGGCCGGGTCGCCGTCGCCGGCCAGCAGCCGGGCGGTCACCGGGTCGACCAGGTCGGACTCGGCCAGCTCGATCGCCAGCCCGCCCCGGCCCACAACCGCCGGCGGGCGCATCGCGGCGTCGGCGACGGGCACCCACAGCCGGCCCGGGTGCTCCTGCAGCACGTGGACCCGGTCGATCGTGACCTCGGCCCGGTAGTCGGCCAGCGCGGCCAGCGCCGCCGGGATGCGGGCCGGGTCGACCTCGTCGGCCAGCGTGGCGTGGGGGACGAAGGGGTGGCTGAGCGGCCGGGCCAGCGGCGGCCGGAACACCGCCTCCCGCAGGGCGGCCAGCCCGTCGAGGTCGCCGCCGACCTCCAGGTACACGACCGGCGTGACCGGGTGGAAGGTCACGACCGGTCCCAGCGTCAGCGCCAGCGGCGCCGCCGCGGCCGCCGCGTCGCGCACCAGCGTCAGGGCGGCGGCCAGGTCCTCGTCGCGTACGTTGACCGGCGGCACCAACGTCACGTGGGCGGGGATGCGCCCGAGGGCGCCGTCGCCCAGCGCCCGCCGCACCCCGTCGATCTCGGTCGCAATCGGCGGCGGCACGAGGACGACCACGCCGAGCCGGTGCCGGGGCATGCCGCCAACCCTACGGCGGCGCCCCGGTCACGACGGGCAGGTGTTCGTGGGCGGGTCGCCGGCGAAGCCCTGCTGGATCCAGGCGAACCCGTCGGTCACCGCGTCGGGCACCGCCTGGCCGTGGCCCTGGCCCTTGTCGTACACCCGGCGCTCGACCACCTGCCCCAGCCCGCACATGCGCGTGAACAGCAGGTCGGACAGCGCGGCCGGCACGACGTCGTCCGCGGCGCTGTGGACGATGAGGATGGGCGAGTCGGTGGCCACGTTGCCCGGGTCGTTCTCCTTGGCGAGCGTGGCCCACGGCTCGACTGTGGCGGCGTCGGGCGTCAGCAGCGCGGACGAGTCCTCGCCGGCGAAGCGGCGGATGACCTGGCCCACGCAGCCCTGGTCGACGGCGTCGAGCTCCTGCTCGCCCTGCGGGGTGAGCACCTTGTCGAGCGGGGCGTCGGGGTAGGCCTGGTTGAAACCGGCGATGATCATGTACAGGAACCCGGCGATGGGCAGCCGGCCGGCGGCGGCGAAGATCACCGGCAGCTCCGTGGCCGGCGCACCGGCCACGGTGCCCACCAGCTCGAGGTCGGGGGTCCAGTCCTCGGCCAGCTGGCCGGCCCACAGGGCGCCGTGGCCGCCCTGGGAGTAGCCGAAGATGGCCATGCGGTCGCCGGCGTTGGCGTCGGGCAGCTGCCCGGCGGCCAGGGCGGCGTCGAGGACGCCGCGTCCCTCGCTCTCGCCCACGAGGTACGGGTGGCGGCCGGGCGTGCCCAGCCCCTCGTAGTCGGACTCGGCGATGAGGTAGCCCTGCTCGACGAACGGCGACATGAGCGCCAGCTCCGTGGCCCGCGGGTTCTTGGACGGGGCGCACTCGTCGGCGATGCCGGTGGTGCCGTGGGCGATGGTGAGGATGCGGCGCCCGTCGACGGGGGCGGCGGCGGTGGGCACCAGCACGGTGCCGGTGACGGCGATGGGGTCGCCGGCCACGCTCTCGGACAGGTACATGATGCGGTAGGCGGTGGTCCCGGACACGTTGGCGTCGGCCAGCACCTGGTAGCGGATCAGAGTGCCGTGGTCGCCCTCGGGCAGCGGGTCGGGCTCGGCGTAGAAGTCGCCGCTGCCGGTGAACTCCTCGGCGGTCGGGCCCGCGGTGGCGGCCGCCGCGGCGTCGCTGCCGCTGGCGCCCCTACCCCCGCCGTCCCCCGCGGCATCGCTCGAGCCGGAGCACCCGGCGACGAGCGCGCACGCGAGGACGGTGGCGGCCACTCCCGGCAGGCGGCGGTGCATCCCGTCAGTCTTCCCGACGGCACCCATGGCCGCCCAGCTCCGTTCGGGGTCGCGTCGCCGGTCGTCAGCCGCCGTCGAGGGCCTCGGCTGCGGCCAGCGGGGCCAACTCGTTGTAATGGACCCGGACGTCGTCGGGCAGCGTCGGCTCGTAGGCCCGGAGGTGGGCGAGCAGGGGGGCGACCTCGGCCGGGTCGGTGGCCCAGAACCGGGTGGTCTGGAAGTACGCGCGGGGCGAGCGCCAGTCGGCCACCGGGTACCAGCCGGGCGGGGTCAGGTCGGACATCGTGAACGTGTAGGTGACCACCACCCGGAACCCCCGCTCGCGCTGGAGGTCGGCGAAGAACCCGGCGTCCTTGCGGTGCTGCATGGTGGCGGTGAGGACCTCGTGGTCGCCGAGGCCGTAGACGTCGGTGAGCGGGCCGTCGTGGTAGAGGGCGATGTAGCCCAGCTCACCGATGGCGATGGGATCGTCCCGGTACGACTCGGCCAGGAACCGGGCCACCTGGTA
>DASXRH010000678.1:0-2281 GCA_036506715.1 Acidimicrobiales bacterium | reverse complement strand
GAGCGGGGGAGAGGGGGACCGGTGCCGCAGGGGTCGCACTACGACGTGCTGGGGGTGCCGGCCACGGCCACCCCCGACGAGGTGCGGGCCGCGTTCCGGCAGGCGGCCCGCGACCACCACCCCGACACCGGCGGCGACGGCCGGCGCATGCTCGACCTCAACGCGGCCTGGCACGTGCTCGGCGACCCGATCCGGCGGGCGGCCTACGACCGCCAGCTGGCCCGGCGGGGCCAGGCCGGCCACGGCGGGGTGGCGGCCGGCGCCGCCGCCTGGTCCGCCGGGCCCGGCGACGCCCCCGACGCCCCGGTGAGCGACGAGTGGCGCGACCTCGAGGTCGACCTGGCCGACGACCGGCCCTATGGCCCGACCCGGGCGCTCGACGGGTGGTGGGCCATCCTGCCGCCGGCCACGCTCGTGGCGGGGATCGCGCTGCTGTGCGGGGCGTTCGTGTTCACGGCGCCGGGGCTGCTGGCGGTGGCGGGCGGGGTGTTCGTCCTGGCGCTCGGCCTGTTCGTCCTGGCGCCCCTGCGGGCCATGAGCCGGAAGCCCTGACCGGCACTAGGGTCACGCAGATGTCGGAGATCGTGTACATCGTCAAGATGACCGCGGCCGAGGGCCGCCGGGACGAGGCCCTGGCGGTGCTCGGCAAGCTGGTGGCGTCCACCGAGGACGAGCCGGGCACGCTGCAGTACGCCATGCACGCCGACGATGCCGACGGCGACGTGATCTGGTTCTACGAGCGCTACGAGGACAAGGCGGCCTTCGACGCCCACCTGTCCAGCGCCGCCATGGCCGAGGCCATCGGCTCACTGGGCGGGATGCTGGCGGGCGCGCCCGAGCTGCGCCAGGTCGAGGTGACCCACCGCAAGGGCGGGCTCTAGTGGACCCTCGCGGAAGTCATCGTGGCGTCTCGCCGGCCAGATTCACCGCTGGACGTCGTCCTCGTCGTCGCCGCAGCCGCTGGCTGCGCCTTCCTCCTGCGTCCTCGCCAGCGACAAATCTGGCTCGGCGATACATCCACGTGACTCCCGCGAGCGCCCACTAGGCGGCGATGGCCACCTACCTCGACCGCATCCTGGCCGCCCACCGGGCGGCGGCTGCGGCGGACGACCGGCCGCTGGCCGGCCTGGTGGTCGAGGCCCGGGACCGGCCGCCGACCCGGGGGTTCACGGCCGCGCTGCGCTCGGCATCCGGCGGGTCGGCCGCTGGCGTCGCCGTCATCGCCGAGGTCAAGCGCCGCTCGCCGTCGCGGGGCGACCTCGCCTCCGGCCTCGACCCGGCGGGGCTGGCCCGGGCGTACGAGCGGGGTGGCGCCACCTGCCTGTCGGTGCTCACCGACGCCGACTTCTTCGGCGGCGCTCCGTCCGACCTGCAGGCGGCCCGGGACGCCACGACCCTGCCGGTCCTGCGCAAGGACTTCACGGTCGGCCCCCACGACGTGTGCGACGCCCGGCTCATGGGCGCCGACGCCGTGCTGCTGATCGCCGCCGCCCTCGACGACGACGAGCTGGGCGAGCTGCACACCCTGGCCGTCGACCTGGGCCTCGATGCCCTGGTCGAGGTGCACGACGAGCAGGAGCTGGAGCGGGCCCTGGCCGTCGAGGCCACGCTGGTGGGGGTCAACCAGCGCGACTTGGTCTCCTTCGACGTCGACCACGACCGGGCCGTCCGGGTGGGCAAGGCCCTGCCTGCGGCGACGGTCCGGGTGGCCGAGTCCGGCATCCGCGGCCCCGACGACGCCCGGGCCCTGGCCGCCGCGGGGTTCGACGCGGTCCTGGTGGGCGAACTGCTCGTCACCGCGGAGGACCCGGCAGCCGCGGTGGCGGCGCTGCGCTCGTCCTGAGGGCACATGCGCATGCATGTGCATGCGGTGGGATAGTCTGTACCCATGCTCCTGACCCGACGCCTGCACGTGCTGCTGGACGAGAGCCGCTGGCACCGCCTCGAGACCGAGGCCGGCCGGCGGGGCGTGGCCATGGCCGTCCTGGTCCGTGAGGCCATCGACGCCGCCTACCCGGCTGGCGACGACGACCGCCGGGCCGCCGCCGACGACATCCTGGCCGCGGTCCCGATGGAGGTCCCCGACGATCCTGCCGACCTCAAGCGAGAGATCGCCGACACCCGGTCGCGCTGGGGATGATCGTCCTCGACACGACGGTGCTCGTCTACGCCACCGGTCGCGAGCACCCGTTGCGCGAGCCCTGCCGCCGCCTGGTCGACGCCGTCGGCGACGGGCGGTTGCGGGCCACCACCACGGTCGAGGTGGTCCAAGAGTTCGTCC
>DASXRH010000677.1:0-13569 GCA_036506715.1 Acidimicrobiales bacterium | reverse complement strand
GCGCGGTAGGCGTCGTCGCCGAGCACCCTGGCGATCGCGGCCCGCAGGCCGTCGGCCCGCACCCGGCCGAACCTGACCCGCACGCCGGCGCCGGCGGCGACCACCTGCTCGGCCACGATCGGCTGGTCGTCCCGGATCGGCGCCACCACCAGCGGCAGCCCGTGGGCCAGGGTCTCGCACACCGTGTTGTGCCCCCCGTGACTCACCACCGCGGCGGCGCGGGGCAGCAGGGCCAGCTGGGGCACCCGGGCGCGCACCAGCACGTTGGCCGGCCGCCGGGGCACGAGCTCCTCCGGGGCCACCAGCACCGCCTGGACCGGCAGGCTGGCGAGGGCGGCGGCGGCCTCGCCGAAGAAGCGGGCGCCGTCGTGGCCGTTCAGCGTGCCCAGCGACACCAGCACGAGCGGCCGGCCGGGGTCGAGCCAGTCCCACGGGAACGGCGTGGGGTCGGGCCGGCCGGCGAACGACGGGCCCACGAAGGCGTAGTGGTCGGGGAACCCGGCCACCGGCCCCACCAGCGCCTCGGTCGTGAATGCCAGCAGCAGGTGGGGCGAGAACCGCGGGTCCAGCGCCACGGCGGCCCCCGGGGTCAGCCCGGCGTCCATGAGGAAGCCGGTCATCAGCTCGCGCACCCACAGGCCGACCCGGCCCATGGCGGCCAGCGGGTCGGTCAGCTCGGCCGACGTCGAGGCCGACGTGGCCCAGGGCAGCCCCCGCTCGGTGGCCACCGCCGCGCCGGCCAGCGCCTGCTGGTCGACCACGAGGGCGTCGGCCCCCGTGGCGTCGACGGCCCGGCGCACCCCGGCGAGCATGGTGCGGGCCAGCGGCATGAGCACGTCCTGCCACAGGAACCGCAGTGCCGCCGGCCCCCGCAGGCCCGACGACCGCTCGGCCACGGCCAGCACCACGTCGAGCGGCACCCCGCCGTCGACCGGCACGAACGCCGCCCCCGGCGCCAGCAGGTCGGGCACCACGTCGGGGTGGCCGGTCCAGGTCACCTCGTGGCCGCGGGCGGTGAGCTCCCGGCCGACCGCCACCGTCGGGTTGACGTGGCCGGCCAGCGGGGGCACGACGATGAGGATGCGGGCCACGCTCAGCCCGACCGGCCGACCGTGGGTGCGATGCGCAACGCGGTGGCCCCCACCGCCGCGCCCATGCGCCGCGCCAACTCGGTCTTGTAGAAGTCGACGTGCTCCTGGTGCATGGCCCCCTCGCCCTCGTCGTCGGCCACGTCGACCCGCCGGGTGTGGGCGGACACCAGGTCGCCCCGCCGCAGCCGGGCGTACCAGCCGGCCACGGTGCCCCGCACCGTCCGGGTGGCCTCGAACAGCACCGAGTGGGCGCAGTCGGCGAACAGGTCGAGCTCACACCGGGGCAGCAGCGCCTCGAGGTCGCGGGCCCGGTCGATGGCGTCGGAGTGCTCGCCGTAGATGGCCAGCACGGGCAGGTCGAGGGCCCGCAGTGCCCCCGCCGGAATGGCCCGGGCGGCCCGCAGGTCCTCGATGATGGTGGTGTCGTCGATGAGCGAGGTGACCTTGTGGGCCAGGCGGTTGAGCTTGCGGCCCCCGAACTCGCCCAGCCAGTCCTGCACGTCTCGCTCGGACAGGCCGAAGCCGGCCAGCTCGAGGTCGTGGGCCACCTGCTCGCCCCAGCCCTCGACGGCGATGTGGGCCTCGATGAGCGCCAGGCTGGCGACCCGGCCGGGGTGGGCCAGCGCGGTCTCGATGGCCACCAGCGCGCCGTAGCTGTTGCCCAGCAGGTGCACGGGCCCGTCGATGCCGAGCTCGTCGAGCAGCCCGGTGAGGTCGGCCACCGACTGCTCGACGGTGTAGCCGTCGCCCGGGCGCTGGCTGCGGCCGTGGCCCCGCTGGTCGTAGAGGACGACCTCCATGTCCTTGACCAGCACCGGCGCCAGCGTCAGGTAGAGGCTGGACAGGTTGTCGACCAGCATGCCGTGCAGCATCACCACCGCTTCGCCGCCGGGTTGCCCCAGGCGCTGGTAGTGGAGGCGGACGTCGCCGACCGCGAGCTCAGGCACCGCCCTCGCCCTCCTCCAGGCAGGCGGCGACGAAGGTGGCCAGCTCGCCCACGCTGAGGTCGATGATCTCGTCGAGGTCGAGGTCGCCGAGCCAGGCGATGAGGTCGATGCGCTCGCCGTAGGTCTCCTGCAGGTGCTCGGCCAGGGCGACGAACTCGATGCTCTCGATCTCGATGTCCTCGCTGAACGAGCTGTCGGCCGTGATGTCGAGATCGAGCTCGGCGTCCTCGCCGATGACCTCGGTGACCAGGGCGGCGATGGTGGCGACGATCCCGGCCACCCGGGCGGGGTCCGGGGCACCGGCCCTGGTCCCGAGCGCGCTAGGGGCGCCGCCGGACGGTGCTGACAAGGTGCTCTCCTTCCTGTGTGGTGTGGACCCAGCGCTCGCCCACCAGGGCCCAGTCGCCGTCGACCCGCCGGATCACGAAGTCCCGGGGGCGGCCCTGCAGGCCGGTCCCCGCGGCCTTCGCCGCCGCCTCCTTGACCGTCCACGCCCGCGTGAGCCAGATGTCGGTGGGCAGGCCGGCGCCGAGGGCCCGCTCGTCGTCGCCCAGAACGAGCGCCGGGAAGCCGCCGGGCCGGGGCTCGACCAGCTCGACGTCGATGCCGGCCTCGCCGTCGCCGTCGGCGACGGCGGCCACGGCCACCCCGGCCCGGTGGGACAGCGACACGGCGGCCGGGGTGCCCGGCGGGCCGCTGACCCGGGGCCGGCCGGCCGCGTCGTTGGCGACGCGCACCTCCAGCGGGAACACCGGCCCGGCGCCCTGCTGCCACAGCCGGTCGCGCACCGCATCCTTGAGGGCGATGCGGCCGAGCAGCCACTGGCCCTGAGCCTTCGGGGTGAGGGCGAAGTACTCGTCCCGCTCCTCCTCGCCCAGGTAGCGGCGGGCGATGAGATCGCGGCTGGCGCTCGACCGCCACGGCTCGACCACGATCCAGTAGCCGGCGCGCCGCTCGGCCAGCAGGGACGTCTCCGGGAAGGTCAGCACGTCGAACACCGCGCTCGTGCTCTCGAACCGGCGGTCGATGAACTGCGTGAGCCGGGCCCACACCATGCCGTCGCGCACCAGGTCGACGTTGCCCCGGGCGTCGGTCTCGTTGACGTCGGTGAAGCGCACGATGCAGTCGAAGCTGGCCCCCGGCTCGGGGTGGGGACCGTGGAAGTCGATGCGGTCGATGCGCATGGGCAGCGCGATCCGATCCTGGGTGGTGTTGGCCTCGATCCAGTAGCCGAGAAGCTGGCCGGCGGCATCGAGCAGCGCCCCCGGCGCCGGCAGGGCCGTGACGGTGGCCCGCACCCCGTCGGACCCCATGCCGTGCACGGCGGTCACGCCCTGGTAGGCGGGGCCGTGGAACATCCAGCGCTGCTCGTAGAGCTCGCGGGCCGAATGGGGCGGGGGGCGCTCGTCGGCGAGCGGGCCGTCGTCGGGCGGCGGCGGGTCGGCATAGTCGTCGGCCAGCAGGACCGTGGCCCAGGCGTAGCCCTCGATGCCGACCTTGACCCGGTCGGGGGCCTCGAAGCCGGCCGTGATGTCGACCTCGACCGGGGGCTCGACCGCCAGCCACCGCAGGGCCCGCACGTTCTGCAGCCCGACCACGACCCGGCCGCCACCGAGCGCGGCGGCGGCGTCGACGAACAGGGCGATCATCATCGTCATGGGCACCACCGGGAACCGGTCGACCACGGTGCCCACCCCCACGGGCTGCAGGTAGAAGGCATGGTCGATCAGCTCGGGCACCTCGGCCAGCGACAGCCGGCGCCGCTCGCGGGACCGCCGCGGCGGAGCCGGCCGGTCGGGGGCGGCGGGCGCCGGCACGGCGGGCGGTCGCACCGGCGGGCGGCGGCGGGGGCCGGCGGGCGCCGACGCCAGCGCGGCCAGCACCTCGCGCCCGGCCTCGTCGACCGCCCGCAGCGTGGCGAGGAAGGCATCGGCCACCGGGCCGCCGCCGGCGGCGGGCAGCGCGCCGTCGAAGACGGGCGCGGCGGCGGGCGCTCGGGGGTCGAGAGGGGCGAGCCCCGCCCGGACGAGCGGCGAGTCGAAGCGCAGCACGGCCGGGCGGGGCGGCCCCGGGCCCCCCGTCGGAGCGGTGGAGGCGGGCGGCGCCAGGCGGTCCAGCCGGACGTCGGCCCCCTCGACGAACAGCGCGGCGGCGGCCCGGGCCAGTTGGGACATGCCCGTCCGGCCCGCCTGGGCGGCCGCCACCGCGACGTGCTCGTGGTCGCGGAGCGTGTCGCCGACGAAGCCGGCGACGCTGCCCACGCCCATCTGCACGAAGGCCCGCACCCCGTCGGCGTGCAGCCGCCCGACGAGCTCGCGGAACCGCACCCGCTCGACGTACAGGCGGGTGCCCAGCTCGAGCATCGCCACCGGGTCGTCGGGGAACGGGCCTGCGCTGACCGACGACCAGAGCGGGACCGTGGCCGGGCGCAGCGGCAGGTCGCTCAGCGCCCGCAGGAACGGCCCGAGGTGGTCGGCGAACATCGGCGTGTGGAAGCCGGTGCGGAACGGCAGCACCTGGCCCAGCACCCGCTGGGCCGCCAGCCGCCGCTGGGCCTCGGCCACCGAGTCCTCGCAGCCGCACACGATCACCTGGTGCGGGCAGTTGTCGTGGGACACCGCGATCTCGGGCAGGTCGGCGATCGCGGCCTCGGCCGCCTCGACCCCGCAGCCGAGCGCCAGGAACACCAGGTCGGGCAGCACCAGGTCGCCGGCGGCGAGGCCGTGGACGTAGCGGTCGATGGCCTCCAGCGACACCGCCCCCGCCACCAGCATGGCCGTCCACTCGCCGAGGCTGTGGCCGACGACCACGTCGGGGGCCACGCCCAGGCGGGCGAGGCCCTCGCTCAGCAGCCGGCCCACGTGGATGATGCCGGCGCCCTGGGTCTCGAGCCCATCGCCACGGGGGGCCGGGTCGGCGGCGATGCCGAAGTGCTCGGCCACGTCGTCGACCCGGGCGTCGAAGGTGGGCTCGATGCCGGGGAAGGCGAAGGCCACCGTGCCGCCCGCGGCCAGCAGCCCGGCGGGCGAGAACCACACGTCGTTGCGGCCCCGCCACGGCTTGCCCCGCTCGACCACCCGGCGGGCGAGGTCGAGCCGCTTGGGGGTGGGGTCGGCGATGGCCAGCCGCGCCGGGCCCCGGGCGTCGAAGGCCGCCAGGTCGGAGCCGGCCAGCACGGCGTCGCCGTCGGCCAGCCGCGCGCTCAGCGCCCCCGGGTCGTCGGCGGCGCACACGAACAGGCGGGTGGGTTCCTCCCCCCGGCCCGCCGCCGCCGCGCCCGCGGCCGGGCGGCGGCGCCGGGGGCGCCCCCAGCGCAGCGGCGTCGCGGGCTCGGTGGGCGCCGCCCCCGGGGACGCCGGCGCCATGTCCTCCAGGATCACGTGGGCGTTGATGCCGCCGAAGCCGAACGCGTTGATGCCCACCCGGCGGGGCCCGTCGACGCCCTCGGGCCAGGGCCGGGCCTCGGTCACCACCGTGAACCGGCTGGGCGCCAGGTCGGGGTGGGGGTCCTCGCACCCGAGCGTCGGGGGCACGACGCCGTGGTGGAGGGCAAGCGCCGACTTGATCAGCCCGGCGATGCCCGACGCCGGCATGGCGTGGCCGATGTTGGACTTCACGGAGCCCAGGCCCACCGGCCGGCAGGCGGCCGGATCGCCGTCGCGCTCGAACACCCGGCGCAGCGTGGCGATCTCGACGCTGTCGCCGGCCCGGGTGGCCGACCCGTGGGCCTCGATCAGCCCGACGGTGGCCGGGTCGAGGCCGGCGGCCTCCCAGGCCCGCTCGATGGCCAGCACCTGGCCCTTGCTGGCCGGGCTCATCAGCGTGGCCGCCCGGCCGTCGCTCGACACCCCGGCGCCGCGGATGGCGGCATAGACGCGGTCGCCGGCGCGGCGGGCGTCGGCCAGCCGCTTGAGCACCACGATGCCCGTGCCCTCGCCGATGAGGATGCCGTCGGCCCGCCGGTCGAACGGGCGGATCACCCCCGTGGGGCTCAGCGCCTTGAGCTGGGAGAACACGCTCCACAGGGTCACGTCGTGGCAGTGGTGGACCCCGCCGGCCAACATCAGGTCGGACCGCCCGGCCTCCAGCTCGGTCACCGCCTGGGCCACGGCCAGCAGCGAGCTCGCGCACGCGGCGTCGAGCGTGTAGGCCGGGCCCTGCAGGTCGAGCCGGTTGGCCACCAGCGACGCCACCAGGTTGGGCACCAGGCCGATCGACGCCTCGGGGTGCGACGGCCCGAGCGCCTGCTGGAACTGGTCGCGGATGGCGTCGAGCCGGTCGGCCGGCAGGTCGGGTACCAGCTCCCGGACGCACGCCACCAGCTGGTGGGCGGTGCGCACCCGCTGCTCGAGGCGGGCGGTCGCCGGGGTCAGGTAGCCGCCCCGGCCGATGACCACCCCGACGCGGCGGGGGTCGGGCACGCCCTCGACGTAGCCGGCGTCGGCCAGCGCCCGGGCCGCGGTGGCGAGGGCCAGCAGCTGGTCGGGCTCGGTGCCCGACGCCGCCACCGGCATGATGCCGAAGTCCGACGGGTCGAAGGGCACGGTCGGGTCGATGAACCCGCCCCGGCTGCAGTAGAAGCGGTCGGGCCCCGGCCGGCCGGGGGCGAAGAACACCGGGTCGACCCGGTCCGCGGGCACGTCGGTGATGGCGTCGACCCCGGCCACCAGGTTCGACCAGAACGCGCCCAGGTCGGGCGCACCCGGGAAGATGCCGGCCATCCCCACGATCGCCACGGGCTCGGCGACCACGCTCACGCCCCCAGCGCCACCGGCGAGGCGCACATCAGCACGACTTGGGGGTCGGGGCAGCCGGCCCGCAGCTCGGCGAGCGCGGCGTCCACGCCGGCGTCGGGGTCGATGAGCCCCACGCCCCGGCGCTCGTACTCGCGGGCGAGCTCGGGGGTGACCATGCCGGTGCCGGCCCACGGCCCCCAGTCGATCGCGACCACCCGGGCGCCGGTCCCGGCCCTGTGGCCGGCGCGGGCCAGGCCGTCGAGCACACTGTTGGCCGCCGCGTAGTCGACCTGGCCGGCGTTGCCGTACACGCCCGACACGCTGGCGAAGTGGAGGACGAACCCGCCCGCCCCCACCGCCTCGGCGGCCACGCGTGCCGCGCCCACCTTGGTGTCGAACACCCGGGCGAACGACTCGGGCACCTTGTCCCGGATCAGCTTGTCCTCCCGCACGCCGGCGGCGTGGACCACCCCGTCGAGGCGGCCCCGGCGCCGGCGGACGTCGTCGAGGACGGCGGCCAGCCCGGAGGCGTCGCGGACGTCGAGCGAGCGGTAGCCGACGAACCCGGCGTGGCGCCGCAGCTCCGCCAGCGTGGCCCGGATCTCGCGCGCCGCCAGGATCCGGGCCACCTCGGCCTCGACATGGGCGGGACGCACCAGCTCGCCTCGCCCGATCACCACCCGGCGCACGCCAACGGCGCCGTCCGCCCCGGCCAGGTCGGCGGCCTCCTCGCCGGGCAGCGGCGAGCGCCCGACCAGCTCGATGCCACAGCCGGTGGACCGGGCCAGCGCCACGGCCAACCGGCCTCCGATGCCCCGGGCCCCGCCGGTGACGACCACCACCCCGCCGGTCCCCAGGACGTCGTCGCCCGCGGCCGCCACCTCTTGGCCGGCCCCCTCGTCGAGCGGGCGGGCGGCGGTGTCGACGGTCCGGCGGCGCCCGTGGTGGTAGCCGACCTCGACCGGGCCGTCGGCGGCCCGAAGCTCGGCCAGGACCTGGCCCGCCACGGCGTCCGGACCGGCGGCGGGGTCGACGTCGACCACCTGGGCGCGGACGGAGGCCAGCTCGCGGGCGAAGGTCTTGACCATGCCGGCCGCGGCCGCCCCGGCGCACACCTGGTCGGCGGGGGCGGATGTGCCGTCGCCCAGGCCGAAGTCGCCGCCGAGGCCGGTGACGACCAGCAGGCGGCCGGCCCCGGCGTCGGTGGCGGCCCGCAGGCGGGCGAACTGGTCGACCACGGCCGCGGTGACGTCGGCCCCCGGAGCCAGGGCGGTGAGGTCGACCACCGTGCCGCCGGCGGCGCCGGTCGCCTCCTCGGGGCCCACCAGCGCGGCCCGGGCGCCCCGCTCGACCAGCAGGGCGTGGAGGCGGGCCCCCACCCCGTGGCCCTCGTCGACCACGGCGACCCGCGCACCGGCCAGCGCAGCCGTGGCGCCGTTGCCGTCGGCCGGCGGGGCGGGCAGGTCGACGAGGGTGGGCACGTAGCGCAGCGGCGGGCCGCCGGGCACGGCCGGCTCGTCGGCGGCGCCCGCCGGCGGCGGCGCGGGAGCGGGCGCGCCCGGCAGGTCGCCGGCCCGGCGCTCGTCGATCCAGTCGACGATGCCGCGCAGGGTCTTGATCAGCGCCAGCTCCTCGATGACGCTCTCGTCCACCTCGCCGCCGTCCATCCCCGGCAGCCCCACCCGCTCGGCCAGCTCGCCCAGGATCTCGATCCGCTTGATCGAGTCGATGCTCAGCTCGGCCTCCAGGTCGAGGTCGGGATCGAGCATCTCGCTCGGGTAGCCCGTCCGCTCGCTGACGATGGCGACCACGGTGTCCAGCAGCGCGACCGGCGCGGCGGCGGGAACGGTCGGGGCCGCCGGGCGGTCCCCGCCGCCGACCACGGGCCCCGGGAGGACCGCCGCCGGCGCCTCGTCGCGTGCCGGGGACGGAGGCACCGACGACGAGGCGGGCGGCGCGGCACCCAACGCGGCGAGGACGACGTCGCGCTGGGCAGCCACGATCTGTTGCATGCCCCGGAGGTACTCGGTCACCACCGCCTCGGGGTCGTCGCCGACCGGCGCCACCGCGGCCGGGGCGGCAAGGTCGACCGGCGGGAACTCGTTGGCGGCGGGCAGCGAGCCGGGCACACGCCGGCCGTCGGCGGTGAGCACCTGGCTGCCGTTGAGCAGGAAGGGGGGCCGGCGGGGCGGGGCGGTGACGTCGACGACGGCCGCGTCGCGGCCGCCGAACAGCGGGTCGGCGTCCACCGCCACCCCGGCGGCGGCCAACTCGGCCAGCGCCAGCAGGAACCGGCGCACCCCCGGTTCTCCCGCCACCTCGCAGGCCACCGCGGTGTGGGGCCGGTCGCCGAGGGTGCGCCCGACCAGCTGGGTCAGCACCCGGCCGGGCCCGGCCTCGACGAAGACCCGGGTGCCGGCCGCGTACATGGCCTCGACCTGGTCGCGGAACGCGACGGGGGTCGCCACCTGGCCGGCCAGCAGCTGCCGCACCCCGTCGGGGTCGTCGCCGTAGGGGGCGGCGGTCGCGTTCGACCACACGGGCACGCGGGGCGGCGCCACCGTGATCGCCGCCAGGCGGTCGGCCAGCGCCTCGGCGGCGGCCGCGAGCCGCGGGGTGTGGAACGCGCACGCCACCGGCAGGCGCCGGGCGGCCAGGCCCCGGGTGGCCAGCTCGGCCAGCGCGGCCTCGACGTCGGCGGTGGGCCCCGACACCACGCACTGGTCGGGGGCGTTGTCGTTGGCCACGATGACCTCGGGCCACGGGGCCAGGGCGCCCCGCACGTCGGCCACGGGTCCCCGCACGGCCGCCATCGCCCCCGGGTCGTCGTCGGGCGAGCCGTCGAGGATGGCCTGGCCCCGGGCCCGGCTGAGCTCGACCAGCGCGTCCTCCGGCAGGGCGCCGGCCACGGTCAGGGCCACCAGCTCGCCGTAGCTGTGGCCGCCGAGCGCCCCGGGCCGCACGCCGCACGCCTCGAGCAGGGCGGCCACGGCCAGGCCGGCCACCCCCAGGGCGGGCTGGGCGACCCGGGTGTCCGTGAGCGCGGCGGCCCGGTCGCGGGTGGCGTCGCCGAAGGCGGCCGGCGGGAACATGTGCTCGACCAGGTCGCCGCCGGCCAGCGCCAGGTAGCGGCGCAGCGCCGGGAACGCCACGAACAGGTCGCCGGCCATGTGGGGCCGCTGGCTGCCCTGCCCGGGGAACAGGAAGGCGACCGGCGGCGGGTCCCCGGCTGCGTCACCCGGGGCGACGAACACGCCGGGGCCGGGCCGGCCGGCGCGGGCCCGGGCGATCTTGGCCCGCAGGTCGTCGACGTCGTCGGCCACCAGCGCCGCCCGCACCGGCCCGGGGCGCCGGCGCTCGTGCGCGGTGCGGGCCAGGTCGCGCAGCCGCCACGGGCGGCCGGCGCCGTCGTTGGCGTCGAGGGCGGCGGCCAACCGGTCGAGCTCCTCGGCGGCGTCGGCCGCGGTGGACCCGCGCACCAGGAACAGCTCGGCGGGCCATTGGTCGAGGCCGTGGGCGGGCTCGTCGTCGCCGGCGTAGGCCGACAGCACCGCGTGGAAGTTGGCGCCGCCGAATCCGAAGGCGCTCACCGCCGCCCGCCGGCCGTCGCCCACCCAGGGCCGGGCCACGTCGCCGAAGACGAACGGGCTGGTCTTGGCGTCGTAGGCCTCGTTGGGGGCGGTGATGTTGAGCGTGGGTGGCAGCACGCCGCGGTGCAGGGCGTGCACGGCCTTGATCACCCCGGCGATGCCGGCGGCGCACTTGGTGTGGCCGATCTGCGACTTGACCGAGCCCAGCGTCGTCGACCCCGGCGACGCCCCCCGCTCGGCGTAGACGTCGGTGAGCGTCGTCAGCTCGGTGCGGTCGCCCACCACCGTGCCGGTGCCGTGGGCCTCGACCAGGCCGACGGCGGCCGGCGACACGCCGGCCTGGTCGTAGGCGCGCTCCAGCGCCCGGCGCTGGCCCTCCCGACGGGGGGCGGTCAGGCCCAGGCTGCGGCCGTCGCTGGAGGCGGCCACCGCGTCGATGACGGCCAGGATGCGGTCGCCGTCGCGCTCCGCGTCGGCCCGCCGCTTGAGCACGATGCAGCCCACGCCCTCGCCCAGCGAGATGCCGTCGGCCTTGGCGTCGAACGTGCGGCACCGGCCGGTGGGCGACAGGGCGTGGACGGCCGAGAACAACAGGTAGTCGTAGATGCCGTTGTGGAGGTCGGCGCCGCCGCACAGCACCATGTCGCTGGTGCCGGCCGTCAGCTCGTGGCAGGCGGCCGAAAGGGCGGCCATCGACGCCCCGCAGGCGGCGTCGACCGTGTAGTTGGCGCCTCCCAGGTCGAAGCGGTTGGCGATGCGCCCGGCGATGACGTTGGCCAGCACCCCGGGGAAGGAGTCCTCCGTGAGCCGCGGGATGGCGTCGAGCGCCTCGGGGACCTCGCCCACGAAGTGGGGCAGGGCGGCCCGGAACCCGTAGGCCTGAGCCAGGTCGGTGCCGGTCTCGGCTCCGAACACCACCGAGACCTGCGCGCGGTCGAACGGCCGGTCGGCGTAGCCGGCGTCGGCCAGCGCGGCGGCCGCGACCTCCAGGCTGAGCAGCTGGTCGTTGCCGATGGAGGTCAGCGAGCGGGGCGGGATGCCGTAGCGCACGGGGTCGAAGGCGACGTCGGGCAGGAAGCCGCCCCACTTCGACGGTGTCTTGGCCCCGGCGTCGGTGACCACGGCGTCGGGGTCGTAGTACCGGTCGATGCTCCAGCGGGCGGCGGGCACCTCGCCGATGCCGTCGACCCCGCCGACGATGTTGGCCCAGAAGGCCCCGACGTCGGCGGCCCCGGGGAACACGGCGGCCGTGCCGATGACCGCGATGTCGGCCGGTGTCGCGGCCGGGGCGGCCGCCGCCCGGGGCTCGACGGCGTGGAGCAGCGCGGCCGACCCGGCGCTGACGTCCTCGTGGAGGGCGGCGACAGTGGTGGCCCGGTCGCGCAGGGCCGCGACCTGGCCGATCATGAACATGCCCTCGCGCTGCTGGACGTCCGCCCCCACGGCGACCAGGTCGTCGCCCTCGCGCACGATGCCCTTGGCCGCGATGCGCAGGCGGCCGAGGTTGAGGCCCTCCAGCTCGGTCCACATGGCCCCCGCGTCGGTGCCCGCCGCCGCCAGCTCGGCCTTGCGGGCCTCGAAGGCGGTCACGTACTCGCTGGCCACGCAGCGGGTGGCGTGGCCGGGCGAGGTCTCCAGCAGCACGGTCTCCTCGCAGTCGACCGCGGCCTGCAGGAAGGTGGGGGTCACGGCCCCGGTGGCCACCGCCTCGGCGGTCATCACGTACGCGGTGCCCATGAGCACGCCGATCGCCGCCCCCCGCTCGACCAGCGGCACGCCGAGGGCGGCCACCATGGCGGCCGAGCGGGCGTCGTGGATGCCGCCGGCGAAGAACACCTCGGTGCCGGCGAGGTCGGGCTCGGCCAGCAGCCGGTCGATCTGGCGTTGCCACAGGGCGAAGCTGGACCGGGGGCCGACGTGGCCGCCGCACTCGCGCCCCTCGAACACGAACCGGCGGGCCCCGTCCTTCCAGAACCGGTCGAGCAGGCCGGGCGACGGCACGTGGAGGAAGGTGGTGATGCCCTCGGCCTCCAGCGGGGCGGCCTGCGACGGCCGGCCGCCGGCGATGAGCACGACCGGCGGGCGCTGGTCGCGCACCACCGCCAGCTGCTCCGCCCGCAGCTCGGGGGGCACGAAGCCGAGCACGCCCACGCCCCAGGGCCGGTCGCCGACGGCGTCGGCCGTCTCGGACAGCAGCGTGCGGATCGCGTCGCCCCGCATGAGCGACAGGGCCAGGAACGGCAGGCCCCCGCCGTCGGCCACCGCGGCCGCGAACGCGGCCCGGTCGCTGACCCGGGTCATCGGGCCCTGGGCGATGGGGTAGGCGGTGCCCCGGGTGGCGGCGGTGCCCCGCCCGGGGGCGAGGGGGGCGAGGTCGCGGGCGGCGGCCAGCTGGTGGTCGATGGCGGCCCGGACGGCGGCGACGATGCCGCCGGCGGTCGTGTACCGCTCGGCCAGCGGCCCGGCGAACGAGCCGTCCTGGCCGATGGGGACGAGCTGGGCCCGGAGGTCGTCGGCGCCGAGGCGGGCGGCCACCTCGGCCGGCGGCGTGGCGGCGGCGACGGCGGGCAGGTCGGGCCGGGTGTAGACGCGGTGCCCGCCGGCCACCACCGTCTCGCTGCCGTCCATGGCCCCGATCGCGGCCCGGACGGCGGCGGGCAGGGTCGACTCGCGGGCCAGGGCCAGCTGCGCGTCGAGCACGACGCCTGCGGCCCCGCCCGCCACGGCGCCGGCCGCGGTGTGCAGCCCGATGCCACCTTGGAGCCACACCGGCCGGTCGATCGCGGCCACCAGCCGTTGCAGCAGGACGAACGCGGTCTCCTCGCCGATGCGGCCGCCCGCCTCGGCGCCCTTCGCCACCAGGCCATCGGCCCCGGCCGCCACGGCGGTCCGGGCCTCGGCCAGCGACACGACCTCGGCCAGCACCCGCCGGCCGCCGCCGGCCCACCCGGGGACCAGCCCCGGCTCGGCCACGACCACCACGGCGACGGCGGCCGGCAGGTCGTCGGGCGCCCACGGCGCCCCCGCCGCCACCCGCACGCCGAAGGTGCCGCCGTGGCGGGCCGTCACCAGCGTCAGCTCCGCCTCGGCCCGGGCCCGGTCGCCGCCGAGATCGAGCACGCCGAGGGCCCCGGCCCGGCACAGGCCGACGACGAGGCGGCCGTCGGGCCGGGCACCGGGGGTCACGCCGATGATCAGCTCGCGG
>DASXRH010000676.1:0-1877 GCA_036506715.1 Acidimicrobiales bacterium | reverse complement strand
CGAAGCTTACCGCTCGCGGCGTGTTTGCAAGGGCAGGATCGACTACCACTCTCGGTGGTCGCTGGGCGGAACGAGGACACAAGGATGTGGGTGACGGGCGGTCGGACGTGACTGTCGGCGCGGCCGGGCTCGTGCTGGTGGTCACGGAGGACGACTTCATGGCCGACGCGGTCGGCCAGGTGCTGGGCACGGCCGGCTTCGGGGTCGTGCGCCGGCGCCGGGGGCCCATCGAGCCCCTGGTGATCGACGAACGCCCGGGACTCGTGGTCATGGACGTCGGCGACATGCGCCTGGCCGAGCGCCAGGTGGTGGTCAGCCGGCTGCGCCAGGCCAGCGACGTGCCGCTGGTGGTGCTCACCCGATCGACCCGGCTCGAGGACCGGCTGGCCGGCCTGGAGGCCGGGGCCGACGACGTGCTCGTCGTCCCCTTCCCCCTGGCCGAGCTGCGCTGGAAGGCCGCAGCCATCCTGCGCCGGTCGGGCCAGCGGGTCGACACCATGCACCTCGGCGACCTGGTGATCGACGAGCCGGCCCACGTCGTCGAGCGCAACGGGCGGCTGGTCGACCTGACGGCCCTCGAGTTCTCGCTGCTCGTGGCCTTCAGCCGCAACCGGGGGCACGTGCTGTCCAAGTCGCAGCTGCTCACCATGGTGTGGGGCTTCGACCACCACGACGTCAACCTGGTCGAGGTGCACGTGTCGGCCCTGCGGCGCAAGCTCGAGGCCTCCGGGCCCCGCATCGTCCACACCGTGCGGGGCGTGGGCTACGTGCTGCGTCCCGCCGGCCCGCCGTCGGCGGCCGAGGAGCGGGCGGCCGACTGGACCGCGGTCGGCGTGCGCTCGGCCTTGCGCACCGCCTGACCTGCCGGCCCCGCCGCCCGCCCGGCGCCGGAACCGGTGCGGGAGGGGGGCCGGGATGGCCCTAGCCTCATGGCCATGGACCCAGCGTGGGAGATGGTGGTCGGCCTCGAGGTGCACGCCGAGCTGGACACGGCGACCAAGCTGTTCTGCGGCTGCCCCAACCGCTTCGGCGACGAGCCCAACACCAACGTGTGCCCGGTGTGCCTGGGCCTGCCCGGCTCGCTGCCGGTGCTCAACGAGGCGGCGGTCGAGCTGGCCATGCGCCTCGGCCGGGCCGTGGGCTGCGAGGTGCGCCGGTCGGTGTTCGCGCGGAAGAACTACTTCTACCCGGACATGCCGAAGGACTACCAGATCAGCCAGTACGACCTGCCGATCAACGTCGACGGGGCGCTCGAGCTGCCGTCGGGTCAGCGGGTCGGCATCGAACGGGCCCACCTCGAGGAGGACACCGGCAAGTCCACCCACGTCGGCGGGGGCGGCCGCATCACCGACGCCGGCTACAGCCTCGTCGACTACAACCGCTCGGGCGTTCCGCTGCTCGAGATCGTGTCCCGGCCCGACATGCGCTCGGCCGACGAGGCCCGCGCCTACGTGGGCGAGTTGCGGGCCGTGCTGCTGGCCACCGGCGCCTCCGACGCCAAGATGGAGGAGGGGTCGCTGCGGGTCGACGCCAACGTGTCGGTCCGCCGGCCCGGCGAGCCCCTCGGCACGCGCTGCGAGATCAAGAACCTCAACTCGCTGCGATCGCTGGGCCGGGCGATCGACTACGAGGCCCGGCGGCAGATCGAGCTCGTCGAGGCGGGCGAGGCGGTGCGCCAGGAGACCCGCCACTGGAACGAGGACGACGGCCGCACCCACACGCTGCGCACCAAGGAGGAGGCCGAGGACTACCGGTACTTCCCCGAGCCCGACCTCGTGCCGCTGGCGCCCGACCCGGCCTGGGTCGCGCAGCTCAAGGCCGCGCTGCCCGAGCTGCCCCGGGTACACCGGCGCCGGCTGCAGGAGGCGTGGGGTCTC
>DASXRH010000675.1:0-3401 GCA_036506715.1 Acidimicrobiales bacterium | reverse complement strand
GATGCGGGTCGTCTGGAAGGGATGGGCCGGCGGCGGGGTGCCGTCGTCGGCGATCCACAGCCCGCGGTCGCCGCTGACCAGGTCGGCGCCGTCGAACGCCCGGTCCACGCCGAGCGCCTCGCACAGCTTGGCCGGCCCGCTCATGAGGTCGCGCTCGGTGCGGGCCCGGGGCCGGGCCGCCCGCATGAGCTCGAGCCCGTCGACCGGCGCCAGCGCCCGCAGCAGGACCGCCACTCCCTCACCGTCGTCGCCGCACACGGCGTTGGCGCACCAGTGCATGCCGTAGGTGAAGTAGACGTACAGCCCGCCCGGCGGCCCGAACATCGTGCGGTTGCGGGCGGTCATGCCCCGGTATGCGTGGCTGCCGGGGTCCTCGCCGCCGCGGTAGGCCTCGACCTCCACGATCCGCCCCGCCCGCCGGCCACCGGTGCCGTCGACGTGGACGACCAGCTTGCCCAGCAGCTCGGGTGCCACCACCCGCGGGTCGCGGGCGTAGAACGGCCGGGGCAGCGCCCCCTCGGCGGTCACGCGAGCGCGGCGCGGATGTGGTCGGGCACCGGGGCCGGCGTCAACGTCCCCGGCGTCACCGAGATGTAGGTGACCGTCGCCGAGAACACGGGCCGCTCGTCGACCGAGCCCTCGAACACCACGTCGAAGCTGGTGGTGCCCCAGCGTCCGACGCTGACGTCGATGGCCAGCAGGTCGTCGAAGCCGGCGCCGCCGTGCCAGGTGATCGTGGCCGCCTTGAGCACGATGTCGAGCCCGGCGGCCAGGTAGTCGCCCCCCACCGCCGCCTTCAGCCAGGCGTTGCAGGCGTCGTCGACGTAGGCCAGGTAGTGGGCGTTGAAGACGTGGCCCTGCACGTCGACCTCGCCGTAGCGGACCCGCAGCTCGTGGCGGAAAGGCGCCGGCATCGGCCCGTGTCTACCCGACGCGGCCGGTGTCGGCCTCCAGCTTGCGGGCGAACCGCTCGACCTGCTCGGCCACCGGATCGGGACCGGCGCCCCCGGGCGTCGTGCGGCGGGACACGGCCCGCCCCGGCTCCAGCAGGGCCACGGCCTCGGCGCCCAGGTCGGGGTGGGCCTCCACCAGCTCGGCCAGCGGGACGTGGCGTTCGAGGCTGTCGCGCACGAGGGCCCCCACCAGCGCGTGGGCCTCGCGGAACGGCACGCCCCGCTCGACCAGCACCTCGGCCAGGTCGGTGGCCGCCGCGTAGGGCGAGTCGGCCGCCTCGGCCATGCGCTCGACCTGGAACGTCAGCGTGGCCACCAGCCCGGTCATGGCCGACAGCGCCAGCGACACCTGGTCGACCGCGTCGAACAGCGGGGGCTTGTCCTCCTGGAGGTCGCGGTTGTAGCCGAGGGGCAGGCCCTTCAGCGTGGCCAGCAGGCCGGTGAGGTCGCCGATCACACGCCCGGCCTTGCCCCGGGCCAGCTCGGCGATGTCGGGGTTCTTCTTCTGGGGCAGCATCGACGAGCCCGTGGCGTACCCGTCGTCGAGGCGGGCGAAGCCGAACTCGTCGGTCGTCCACAGGATCACCTCCTCACCCAGCCGCGACAGGTGGATCGCCACCAGGCTGAGGACGAACAGCGCCTCGGCGACGAAGTCGCGGTCGCTCACCGCGTCCAGGCTGTTGTCGAAGCGGGCGGCGAAGCCCAGCTCGCCGGCGGTGAAGTCGGGGTCGAGCGGCAGCGACGACCCGGCCAGCGCGCCGGCGCCCAGCGGCGACACGTCGAGCCGGCGCCGGCAGTCGACCAGGCGGTCGACGTCGCGGGCCAGCGCCCACCCGTGGGCCAGCAGATGGTGGGCCAGGAGCACCGGCTGGGCCCGCTGCAGGTGGGTGTAGCCCGGCAGGTAGGCGGGGCCGGCGTCGCGGGCCCGGTCGAGCAGCACCCGCTGCAGGCCCAGCACCCGCCGGGCCACCTCGGCCAGCTCGCGCTTGGCCCACAGGCGCAGATCAGTGGCCACCTGGTCGTTGCGGCTGCGGCCGGTGTGGAGCTTGGCCCCCGCCGGCCCGGCCAGCGCGGTGACCCGGCGCTCGATCGCGGTGTGGATGTCCTCGTCGGTGGGGGCGAACGTGAACCGGCCGGCCTCGAGCTCGTCCTCGACCCTGTCGAGGGCGGCCAGCACGACGCCGGCCTCCTCGTCGCTCAGGATGCCGGCCCGGGCCAGGCCCCGGACGTGGGCCCGGCTGCCGGCCAGGTCGTCGGCGGCCAGCCGGCGGTCGTCGTCGAGGCTGACCGTGAAGGCCAGCAGCTCGTCGGCCGGGCCACCGGCGAACCGGCCGTGCCACAGGGTGCTCACGAGCGTGCCTCCGGCCCGTCCCTGAGCACCTCGCCGTTGTGCGGCGACGGGTGATCGTGCGTCTGGGTCGCTCGCACCGCGTGCTCCCTCATCGGTCCCCGGCGCCCGGCCCCTGGATGGCGGCCCATGTCTGGATGCCGAGGCCCCACAGGCGGACGAAGCCCTCGCTGTCCTGGTGGCGGAAGCTGTCCCCGGCGTCATAGGTGGCCAGCCCGTAGTCGTAGAGGCTGTGGGGGCTGCGGCGCCCGGTCACCTGGCACGAGCCCGGCGCCAGGCGCAGCCGCACCTCGCCGGTCACGTGGCGCTGGCTCTCGTCGACGAAGGCGTCGAGGGCCCGCTTGAGGGGGCTGAACCACAGGCCGTCGTAGATCAGCTCGGCGTAGCGGGGTTCGAGCCGCGTCTTCTCCCGCTGGAGGTCGCGCTCGAGGCAGATCGACTCGAGGTCGGCGTGGGCCATCGTCAGCGCCAGGCTCGCCGGGCACTCGTAGGTCTCGCGGCTCTTGATGCCGACCCGGCGGTTCTCGACCATGTCGATGCGGCCCCATCCGTACGAGCCCACCAGGGCGTTGAGCCGGGCAACGATGTCGGACACGCTCAGCTCGGCGTCGTCGAGCGCCACGGGCACGCCCTCGTAGAACGCCACCACCACGTCGACCGGCTCGGTGGCGGTCTGGCGGGTGAGGTGCCACACGCCGGGCGGCGGCACGGCCCACGGGTCCTCCATCTCGCCGCACTCGATGGCCCGGCCCCACAGGTTGTCGTCGATGGAGTAGACCTTCTCCTTCGTCGCCGTGATCGGGATGTCGTGGTCGTAGGCGTAGAGGATGCACTGCTCGCGGGTCATGCCCCACGACCGCACCGGGGCGAGTACGTCGAGGTCGGGGGCCAGCGCCCGGGTCGACACCTCGAAGCGCACCTGGTCGTTGCCCTTGCCGGTGCAGCCGTGGGCGACTGCGTCGGCACCGTGCTCGCGCGCGGCCGCGACCATGTGCTTGGCGATGAGCGGCCGCGAGAGCGCCGACACCAACGGGTACTTGCCTTCGTACTTCGCGTTCGCCTTGAGCGCGGGTGCCACGAAATCGCGCGCGAACTCCTCG
>DASXRH010000674.1:0-1543 GCA_036506715.1 Acidimicrobiales bacterium | reverse complement strand
TAGACGTCAGCGGTGTCGAGGGCGTCGAGGGCCTGGAGGGCGAAGTCGTCCACGATGAGGAGGTCGACCCGCAGGAGCTTGCGCATCTCGGCGTCGTGGCTGTTGTCCAGCCGGCTGGCCCGCAGGCGCATGAGGAGGCGGTCGCAGCGCTCGAAGTGCATGCTGAAGCGGCGGCGGATGGCGGCGTGGCCAAGGGCGGTGGCAAGGAAGGTCTTGCCCACGCCGACGGGGCCCATCACCACGGCGTTGTGGCCCGACTCCACAAAGCGCAGGGAGACCAGCTCGTTCCACACGGCCCGGTCGTAGGTGACCTTGGCGGTGTCGTCCCAGCGGTCCAGGGTCATGGCCGGCGGGTCGAGCCCGGCAGCCCTGGCCCGGCACTCGGCCGAGGTCGTCTCCCGGCGGGTCACCTCGTCGGCGAGCACGAGCTCCAAGAACTCGGCATGCCCCATGCCCCCGGTCTGGGCGAGGGCGAGGTGCTCGGGCAGGGTGTCGAGGCAGCGGCCGAGCTTGACTCGGCGCAGCAGCGCCCGCAGCTCCGGGCTCACCGTGGGGGCGCTCATTGGGCGTCCTCGGCGAGGGCAGCGGCCATGGCCGCCTCGACCACGGTTGGGGGCCGGGACCGCACGGCGAAGTGGTCGGGATCGCGGGCGAAGCGGCTGGGGACCACGCCCCCGGGGGGCGTGGCCGGCAACCTCGCGTGGTCCGTGCCCCGCTCGAGCATGCGCCCGATGAGCTTGACGTTGACGGCCTCGTGGTCCAAGGCGATGGCGCAGGCCGCGTCGACGCGCTCGGCCCCCACTTCCTGACCAGACCCAAGAGGGCATAGACCTGGCGCATCCTCGTCCAAGGCAGGGGGATGTCCAGCAGCGCCGAGGCATAGGCGCCGACGGCGGGGCCGTGCTGGGCGGCCATGCGCCGCAGCCGGTCCAGGTCCCGCATGGCGTAGGCGGTCTTCTCGGCGGGCAGGTCCTCGGGGTCAGTTGAGCGCCGGCCCGGCTCCTGGCGGGGGTGAACCTTGACCAGCTGGCCCGGTGGAAGATGCGCACCAGGGACCGGTCGGCCCGGGCCTGGACCCGTTCCCCGATGAGGCTGCCCGGCACCGAGTAGAGCGAGCGGGCCACCTCGATGTGGTGGTCGCGGTGGACCTTGGCGGTGGCGTAGATCGGTAGGTCGTAGGGCTCGGCCGGCGCCGGCAGCAGGAGCGGCTGCTCCTCGGCGGCGAAGACCTCGGCCGGGCGGGCCTGGGTGGTGCCGTGCACCCGCAGGCCCGCCCTGGTCGCCCACCACGCCTCGGCCCGACGCTGGGCGTCGGCCAGGTCGACGAAGTCCTCCCCGGTGAAGAATGACCGGCGCACGAAGCCCACGGCCCGCTCGACGGCGTGGCCGCTGGTGCGATGCGGGCCGCACCGCGTCGACCACCATGGCCATGCCCACGTCGGTCAGCTGCTTCTCACCGCCGTCGCGGACGAGCCCGAGCCCTTCGGCGACGCCGACGTAGCGGCGGACCGTCTTGCGGTCCATGCCCACCAGCCGCTCGATC
>DASXRH010000673.1:0-3011 GCA_036506715.1 Acidimicrobiales bacterium | reverse complement strand
GGCGGCCGCCACGCCGCGGCCCGCGGTCGACGTCAAGGGCCGCATCCACATCGCCGACGAGGTGGTCGAGAAGGTGGCGGGGCTGGCCGCCACCGAGGTCGAGGGCGTCGCCGACCTGGGCGGCGACTTCGAGCGGGCGATCGAGAGCGTGCGCGAGCGCATCGGCATCGGCAACAAGCGGGGCGACCAGGGCGTCAAGGCCGAGGTCAAGGGCCATGAGGTGGCGATCAGCGTCACGATCATGGTCGAGTTCGGCTACGTCGTCCTCGAGGTGGCCCGCCAGGTCCAGGCCAACGTGGCGATCCAGACCAACCGCATGCTCGGGCTGCGGGTCGTCGAGGTCAACGTGACCGTCGACGACGTCCGCACCAGTCGCCCGTCCACCGACGAACCGTCCGGCGACGACTGACGGCAGTGACCACCATCCGCCCGCGCACGTCGCTCCCGGTCGACCCATTGGCCGCCGAGGCGATCGCCGTGCTCCGGGGCAACGACCGGGGCACGTGGACCCGCCCGTCGCCCCGCCTCTATCCCCACCAGTGGAGCTGGGACGCGGCGTTCGTGGCCATCGGCTGGACCCACTTCGACGCCGAGCGGGCGGTCACCGAGCTGCGATCGCTGTTCCGGGGCCAGTGGGCGGACGGCATGGTCCCCCAGATCGTCTTCGACGACTGCGTGGCCCTCGGCGCCTACGAGCCGCGGCCCCGCACGTGGGCCACCGCCCGGCTGTGCCCGCCGGGCGTCGCCACCAGCGGCATCTGCCAGCCCCCCGTCCACGCCATCGCCCTCGCCCGGGTGCGGGAGGTGGCCGGCCGGCGGGGCGACGGCAGCCTGGCCGCCGTCGACCGGGCGGTGACCGACCTCTACCCACGGCTGGCGGCCTGGCACCGTTGGCTGCGCACCACCCGCGATCCCGCCGGCACCGGGCTGGTCACGATCTTCCACCCGTGGGAGAGCGGCCTCGACAACTCGCCCCGGTGGGATGCGGCGCTGGCCGCCGTGCCCGTCGACGGGGCGATCGACCAGATGCGCCCCGACCTCGAGCACGTGGCCGACCCCGACCAGCGCCCCACCGACGACGAGTACCGCCGCTACCACACCCTGGTGCGGTCGCTGGTCGAGCTGGACTACGACCCGGCCCGGGCCCACCGCACCCACCCGTTCCGCATGGCCGACGTGCTGTTCACCGCCATCCTGGCCGCCGCCGACGACGCGCTGGCCGACCTGGCCGCCGTGGCCGGCCACCCGGGAGCGGCCGACGGGCACCGGGCCGACGGCGACCGCAGCCGCCGGGGGCTCGAGAGCTGCTGGGATCCCGAACGCCGGGCCTGCCTCGACCGCGACCTGGTCGCCGGCCGGTGGGCCACGCCCGACACCGTCGCGAGGTTCGCCCCGCTGGTGGCCGGGTGCGACCGCCCCCGGGCCGAGGGCCTGGCCGCCCGGCTGCTCGGCCCGTCCTATGCCGGCGCCCCGGGCCTGCGGTGGGCCGTGCCCCCCACCACCGCGGTCGACGACCCGGCGTTCGATCCCCGCTCCTACTGGCGGGGGCCGACCTGGCCGGTCGTCACCTGGCTGCTGTGGTGGTCGCTCGACCGGATGGGCCTCGACCGCCCCGCAGCCGCCCTGCGGGCCGCGGCCCTAGACCAGCTGCGCTCGACCGGATGCTGCGAGTACGCCGACCCGCTGACCGGCCGGCCGCTCGGCTCGCCCGCCCAGTCGTGGACCGCCGCGGTCGCCCTCGACTGGCTGGCCCAGGACGCCGGCGCGGCCTGAGCGCGGCTCAGTGGGGGAAGTCGGCCCCGGTGAACTCCTTCGGCTCCACCAGCACCAGCCAGTTGCCCGAGTTGTCCCGCATGACGGCCTCGATGCCGTAGGGCCGGTCGGCGGGCGTCTGCACGAACTCGACGCCCTTGGCCGTCAGGTCCTCGTAGGTCTTGTGGCAGTCGGTCGTGCACAGCCCGAAGCCGCCCATGGTGCCGTTTGCCAGCGCCCGGCGGACGGCCTCGGCCACGCCCTCGTCGAGGGGCGGACCCGGCAGCATGAGCGTGACCTCGAGCTCGGGGTGGTCGGGGTGGGCGACCGTGACCCACCGGAAGCCGTCGCCCATGGCGACGTCGGTGTGCTCCTCGAAGCCGAGGACCTCGGTGTAGAACTTCTTGGCCTCGTCCTGGTCGGTCACGTACAGGGTGACGAGGGAGACGTTGGTGATCATGCCCCGAACCTAAGACGGCGGGCCGCCGCGCCGCTTCTCCGCGATTGCGGAATCGACCGGTCGACGTCGACGGCGCAGTGCTCGGGCTGGTCGGCTCAGCGCACGAGGCGGAAGAACGACCGCACCTCCTCGACGAACAGCGCCGGCTGCTCGAACGCGGCGAAGTGCCCGCCCCGGTCGAGCTCGTGCCAGTGGCGGATGTCGGTGTAGCGCCGCTCGGCCCACCGGCGCGACGCCCGGGGCACCTCGGCGGGGAAGATCGAGCATCCGGTGGGCACGTCGACGGTGTCGGTCGTGGCCCGGGTGAACCAGCCCGACACCAGGCGGATGCTCTCCCAGTAGAGACGAGCCGACGAGGCGCCGGTGCCCGGCAGCCAGTAGAGCATCACGTCGTCGAGCATCTCGTCGCGAGTCAGCACGTTCTCGACGTGCCCGTCGTGGTCCGTCCACGACCAGAGCTTCTCGACGATCCACGCGCACAGGGCGGCCGGCGAATCGACGAGCCCGTACCCGACCGTCTGCGGCTTGGTCGCCTGCTGCTCGGAGTAGCCCGACTCGTGCGCCGCGGCGTGCTCCAGCGCGGCGAGCGCCGCCTGCTCCGCGGACGTGAGGTCGCCGAACGTCGTCGGGTCGGGTGCTGCGATCGGCGGGTTGAGGTGGATGCCCGCCAGGTGCGAGGCGTCCTGCTGGCCCAGGCTCGTGGTGATGCTCGTGCCCCAGTCACCGCCTTGGGCGCCGTAGCGGTCGTAGCCGAGCCGGGACATCAGCAAAGCCCAGGCGCCCGCGATGCGCTGGACGT
>DASXRH010000672.1:0-1889 GCA_036506715.1 Acidimicrobiales bacterium | reverse complement strand
GGAAGTGCTGCTGGGCCAGCAGGGTGGTCGGCACTAGCACCGCCACCTGCATGCCGTCCTGGATGGCCTTGAACGCGGCCCGGATGGCCACCTCGGTCTTGCCGAAGCCCACGTCGCCGCACACCAGGCGGTCCATCGGCGCCGGCTCCTCCATGTCGGACTTGACGTCGGCGATGGCCGTGAGCTGGTCGGGCGTCTCCTGGTAGGGGAAGGAGTCCTCGAGCTCGCGCTGCCACGGGGTGTCGGGGCTGAACGCGGTGCCCGGCTCCTGCAGCCGCTTCTGGTAGAGCACGACCAGCTCCTGGGCGATCTCGGCCACCGCCGCCCGCACCTTGGCCTTGGTGCGCTGCCAGCCGTCGCCGCCCAGCCGGTTGAGGCTGGGGCTGTCGCCGCCGGTGTAGTGGCGCACGGCGTCGATCTGGTCGGACGGGACGTAGAGGCGGTCGTCGCCCTTGTACTCGAGCAGCAGGTAGTCGCGCTCGACGCCGCCGATGGCCCGCTTGACCATGCCCCCGTAGCGGGCCACGCCGTGCTGGTGGTGCACGACGTAGTCGCCGACCTTGAGGTCGTCGAAGAAGCCCTCGGCGTCGCGCCGCCGGGGGCGGGCCCGGCGGTGGGCCCGGCGCCGGCCCGTGAGGTCGGACTCGGCCAGCACCGCCAGGCGGACCGAGCGGAGCAGCGCCCCCCGTTCCAGCGGGGCCACCACCACCTCGGCGCCGATGCCTTCGGCCGCCAGCAGGTCGCGCACCCGCCCGGCCGAGCCCTCGCCGTCGGCGCCGACGACGATGCGGAACCCGTCCTGCTGGAGGGCCACGAGCCGGCTCAGCAGGCCCCGGCCGTCGCCCACCACCGGGTCCCACCCCGAGCCGTGGACCTGGGGGGTGTCGGGGCTGTCGGGCACGCTCACGAGGTGCCAGGCCGGCGCCCGGGTGCGGCCGAGCAGGCCGTCGAAGTCGACGTGGAGGCGGGGGAACCCGTGCTGGGCGCTGCGCTCCTCGGTTGCCCCCCAGGTGACCGCCAGGGTCGCCGCCAGGTCGGCCTCCTCGGCCAGCAGGTCGGCGGCCCGGTCGCGCATGCGCCGGGGCTCGCACAGCAGGATCTGGGCGTCGTCGCCCACCAGGTCGACCAGCACGTGCTCGTCGCGCGTGAGCCACGGCAGCCACGACTCCATGCCGTCGAAGGTGAGGCCCTGGGCCAGCCGCTCCCACTGCTCGCGACCCCACGGCTCGAGCCCGACGAGCCGCTCGGCCCGCTCGCGCACCTCGGGGGTGGGCAGCAGCTCGCGGCAGGGGAAGATCTCGACCTCGGGCAGGTCGGCCAGCGACCGCTGGTCGGACACCGAGAACTCGGTCAGGCGGTCGACCTCGTCCCCCCACAGGTCGATGCGCACCGGCCGGTCGCCCGTGGACGGGAACACGTCGACGATCGACCCCCGCACCGCGAGCTCGCCCCGGTGCTCGACCATGTCCTCGCGGCGGTAGCCGACCGCCACCAGGTCGGACACCAGGTCGTCGCGGTCGATCTGCTGGCCCGGCCGCACGGTGACCGGCTCGACGTCGGCCACGTGGGGGCCGAGCCGCTGCACCAGCGCCCGCACCGACGCCACCACCACGTCGGGCGCCCGCCCGGGGTCGCGCAGCCGCCACAGGACCCGCAGCCGGCGGCCCATGGTCTCGACGCCCGGGCTGACCCGCTCGAACGGCAGCGTCTCCCATGCCGGGAACAGCTCGACCCGCTCGTCGCCCAGGTAGGCGGCCAGGTCGTGGGCCAGCCGCTCGGCCTCGGTGGAGGTGGGCACGGCCAGCACCAGCGGTCGGCGCCGGGTGAGCCCGACCAGCCCGGCGGTGACCAGCGCCCGGGCGGCCTCGGGCACGGCCAGCGTGGCGCTG
>DASXRH010000671.1:0-1725 GCA_036506715.1 Acidimicrobiales bacterium | reverse complement strand
CTCGGTTGAGCAGTCCGATCACAACCCCGTCGCGCCGGTCGCCGGGCCCGCCGCCCCGGTCAGGGTTCGGGCACCATGGGTCCGTGACGATCGAGGACATCCACCACCTCGGGCTCACCGTCAGCGACGTGGACGCGAGCGCAGCCTGGTACGTCGAGGTGCTGGGCTTCGCACGCGTCGGCGAGTACGAGGCGCCGGCGGGCGAGCGGCGCAAGGTGTTCCTGCGCCACCCCGGGCTGCGGGCCCGGCTCGGGCTGGTGCAGCACCGCGCCTCGGTGGGCGGCCGGTTCGACGAGACCCGGGTCGGCCTCGATCACCTGGCCTTCCGGGTCGACAGCCGGGCATCGCTGGACGGCTGGGCCGAGCGGCTCGCGGCCGCCGGCGTCCCCGTCTCGCCGGTCGCCGACTCGCTGTCGATCGAGCACGCCGCCGTCCTGGTGTTCCGGGACCCGGACAACATCCAACTGGAGCTGTTCGCCGACCCGACCTAGCCCCGTCACGCCGGCGAGGCGACGACCTCCGCCAGCGCCACGCCGTGGTCCTCGGCCAGCATCTCGGCCGCCTTCTCGCCGATCATGATGGCGACGGCGTTGGTGTTGCCGCTGGTCACGTTGGGCATGACGCTGGCATCGGCGACCCGGAGGCCGTCGACGCCGAGCACCCGCAGCCGCTCGTCGACGACGCTGCCCATCCGGCACGTGGACGTCAGGTGGTACACGGTGAACGAGTAGTGCCGGGCCATGTCCACCAGCAGGTCGTCGCTGGGGGTGTCGCCGGGGGCGTACCCGTGCTCGGCCGCCAGCGCCGGGGGGACGAGCAGCGGGCCGAGCTGCCGGGGCGCCGGCCAGTTCGCCACCACGTCGAGCGCCCGGCGCAGCACGGCCACCATGACCTCCATGTCGTAGGGGTCGCCGTAGTAGTTCATCCGGATGTCCGGGTGGTCCAGCGGGTCGGCGCTGGTCAGGACGATCTCGCCCTCGCTGTGGGGCTGCACCGGGTTGGCCAGGACGATCACCGACTCGGCGTCGGGGGCGAGGCGCTCCTCGGGGTCGTCGAAGTACTCGGACGGGTCGACCCGCAGGCAGCCACGCCAGATGTCCTCGTTGTAGCCGCAGATGAAGAACCCGAGCTGGGCGTCGTGGGTGTGGTCGTCGCCGAGCCCGGTGCTGAACCAGGCGCACGCCTCGTACAGCGACGACGACACGAGGCCGTGCCCGGTGGTGGCCCACTCGGTGACCCGCCGCTCGGCCTCGGTCTTGAGGGCGCCGAGCGCCTCGGGGAGGTCGGCGTCGTCGGCGGGGTCGGCCGGCAGCGGCCCGGCGGGCGCCCGCAGCGCGTCGGGGCCCATCGACAGGCCCATCTGCCCCATCGACACGCCGATGCCGGGTGCCGGGTAGAGGAGGCCGACCTGCAGGTGGTCCTTGAGGTGCTTGCCGACGTCGGGGGCGTCCAGCCGGCAGTCCACGCCGACCGCCTCCAGCTCGCTCCTGGGCCCGATGCCGGACAGCATGAGGATCTGGGGCGAGCCCACCGCGCCGGCGCTGAGCACCACCTCCTTGTCGGCCCAGGCGACGGCGGTCTCGCCGTCGGCCGTGCGGTACTCGACCCCGGTCGCCCGCAGCTCGCCGGGGTCGCCGTCGAGGACGACCCGGGTCACGTGGGCGCCGCAGATCACCTCGAGGTTGGGCCGCGCCTCGACGTCCCCCTCGAGGAACGCGTGGTACG
>DASXRH010000670.1:0-1977 GCA_036506715.1 Acidimicrobiales bacterium | reverse complement strand
CCAGCCGCCTCGGCGGCCCCACCGGCCCGGGCAGTGGCCCGGCGGGCGACCGCCCACCCCTCGCACGCCGCGGCGGCCCGGCCGGCCCCGACACCTCCGGCCCCGGCTCCCAGGGCCCCGGTCGCTTCGGCGGCGGCACCGGCGGCCCCGCCGGCTTCGGTCCCCCCGGCGGCCCCAGTCGGTTCGGCACTCCCGGCGGCCCGGGCAACGGTGATGGCACTGGCGGGCCCTTGGGGCCCGGGCCGTCCCAGCCCGGCGGCACCACCGGCCCCGGGCGCCCGACCCGCTCCGGCCTCGGCGGCCTGGCCGCCGGGTTGGGCGACAGCGCGTTCGCCCGGCGGGCCCCCGAGTCCGACGGTGGTGCCGACCCCGGCGGTCTCACCAGCGGCGGCCTCGCCCGCCGGGTGCGGGGCGCCCAGATGCCGGTCACCTCGCCGGTCTCGGTCCACAGGGCCGGCCCCGGCGCCGCAGACCGGGCGCCCGCCGGCACCGGCGGGGCGACGGCCCCGCCACGCACCGCGCAACAGAAGCAGTCGGCCGACGCGGTCTACAGCTTCCTCACCAACTTCAGTGCAGGCGTCCAGCGGGGCCTCGATGAGACACGGGGCGAAAAAGACGGCTGATCTGGTGACGATCCGTCCCCCTTGCCAGCACGCAACGTAGGAACCCGGCGAGCGCGCACACCACACGTGGCGGCGAGCGTCACCGGTTTGTCATGATGACGGTGATCAACACCGCTGGGCCCATCCCGAACGGCGCGGGACCGTTCACCGCGTAGCGTGTTTGCTTGGGGCTGCCCGGCACGCCACCGTCCAGAGGGAGTGCCACGTTGCGCCGGGTTCCCATCCGCATGAAGCTCGCCGGCGCGTTGGCCGTCCCGCTGGCCGCCCTCGTCGTCGTCACCTCGCTCGAGGTCGTCCAGTCGGCCGGCGACGCCCACACCGTCCGCGAGCAGACCGACCTGGCCGAGGCCGCGGTGGGCCCCCTCAGCCTGTTGAGCCTCGTCGAGGACGAGCGCAACGCCTCCGCCGTCTACCTCCTCGGCCAGGAGGAGAACGTGAGCCTCCCCGTCGAGGACCGCGCCGCCGCCCGGGATGCCACCGACGACGCGGTGGCCGACTTCAGGTCCCAGGTCGACGGCCGGGGCGGCGCCGTCGCCACTGCCTACGCCCCGGCGCTCGACCAGCTCGACGCCCTCGGCGACCTGCGGGCCAACATCGACGCCGTACCCGCCGACAGCCGCAACCTCTACAACGTCGACACCGTCATCACCAGCTTCGACGGCTACTCGGCGATCATGGACGCCTTCTTCCTGGCCAACAAGCGGGTGGCCCTGGCCATCGACGACCCCGACCTGCGCCGGGGCGCCGAGCTGACCGACCTCAGCGCCCGCCAGACCGACACCATCGCCCGCCTCGTCCGCGACCTGCTGCTGTCCACGGTGGGCGGCGACTCGCCCGACGGCCTCAACTCGCCGCCCGAGATCGAGGACGTGGCCCGCCTCCTCAGCCAGCTGCGGGCCAACGAGCAGCTCATCGTCACCAAGGCGACTGGCACGTACCGGCCGCTGGCCGAGGCGCTCTTCTCGGCCGAGGAGGTCGTGAAGTTCCCCGAGATCGTCGACCAGGCGCTCGCCACCGGCAAGGTCGACCTCGACGGCGTGCTGACCTACTCGGCCGGCACCGACCCGAAGACGTTCGGCTACACGGTGTTCCGCAAGGCCGCCACCGCCGAGCTGAGCCAGACCGCCGACCGGCTCGAGGCCGCCGCCACCGCCCGTCAGCGGTGGTTCGGCGTGCTCGCCATCTTCGCGGTGGTGCTGGCCGGGGTGGTGACGTGGTTGGTGTCGCGGTCGATCACGAGGCCGTTGCGGTCCTTGACGCTGCAGGCCAAGGACATGGCCGAGCACCGCCTGCCCGACGCCGTGCTCGACATCCTCCAGACCCCCCTGGGCGACGACGTGGTCGTGCCCCGGGT
>DASXRH010000669.1:0-2428 GCA_036506715.1 Acidimicrobiales bacterium | reverse complement strand
TCGGCCTGCGGCATCCCCTACCTGGTGGGCGGGTCGGTGAAGGACATCGACGACCTGGTGGCCCGCAGCCCCGAGGAGTTCCGCACCCGGCACGACGTCGACGTGCGGCTGGGCCACGAGGCCCGGGCCATCGACCTCGACGCCCGCACCGTCGAGGCCTGGGACGAGGACGCGGGGGCGGCCGTGACGGTCGGGTTCGACCAGCTGCACATCGCCACCGGGGCCCGCCCGCTGCGCCCGGACCTGCCCGGCACCGACCGGCGGCTGGTGCACGGGGTGCAGACCCTCGACGACGCCGCGGCGCTCCAGGCCCAGGCCACGGCCGACCACGTCGAGCGGGTGGTGGTGGTGGGCGGGGGCTACATCGGGCTGGAGATGGCCGAGGCGTTCGTGCAGCGCCGCCTCGACGTGACCCTGATCGAAGCGGCCGACCACCTCATGCCCTCGCTCGATCCCGACGTGGCCGAGCCGCTCACCGGGGCGCTCCGCGGACTCGGCATCGACGTGCGCCTGTCGACGCCGCTGGAGGCCGTCGAGGACGGCGCGGTGGTGGCCGGCGGCCAGGTGCTGAAGGCCGACATCGTGGTCCTCGGCCTGGGGACCCGGCCCAACAGCGACCTGGCGGCGGCGGCCGGGATCACGCTCGGCGTGCGCGACGCCATCCGGGTCGACCGCCGCCAGCGCACCAGCGCCGAGGGCGTGTGGGCGGCGGGCGACTGCTGCGAGTCGTACCACCTGGTGGCCCGCACGCCGGTCCACATCGCGCTGGGCACGGTGGCCAACAAGCAGGGCCGGGTGGCCGGCATCAACATGGGCGGGGGCTACGCCGCGTTCCCCGGGGCGCTGGGCACGGCGGTGACCAAGGTGTGCAGCGTCGAGATCGGTCGCACCGGGCTGTCGGCGGCCGAAGCCGAGCGCCACGGGTTCGTCGCCGTCGAGGCCAGCGTCGAGGGCGAGAGCCGGGCCGGCTACCTGCCGGAGCGCAAGAAGATCAGGGTCAAGGCACTGGCCGAGCGGGGGACCGGCCGCATGCTCGGCGCCCAGATCGTGGGCCAGGAGGGCACGGCCAAGCGCATCGACGTGCTGGCCACCGCCATCCAGGCCGGGCTGACCGCCGAGGAGGTGGTCGAGCTCGACCTCGGCTACGCCCCGCCCTTCGGCCCGGTGTGGGACCCGGTCCACGTCGTGGCCCGCCGGCTCGTCGAGCAGCTGGCCGTTTACTGACACGAAACACAGCGGACTCGGGTCCGTAACAACGTCTCCGCATTCTTTCGTCAGTCTGGCGACACCGCGAACGGAACTGGGGATGGACACGGGCAACACCGCCTGGGTGCTGACGGCTACGGCCCTCGTGCTCTTCATGACACCGGGGCTGGCGCTGTTCTACGGGGGCATGGTCCGCAGCAAGAACGTGCTGGGCATGCTCATGCAGAACATCTTCGCCATGGGCCTCATGGCCGTGCTGTGGGCGGCGGTGGCGTTCAGCCTCGCCTTCGGCGCGGCCGGCAACGGCGGCGTCATCGGCAACTTCGACTACGCCTGGATGCACGACGTCGGCCCGGGGCTGGTCGACCAGGACTTCCTCGGCTTCCTGACCGTGCCCTTCGTCGTGTTCTGCGCCTTCCAGATGACCTTCGCCATCATCACCCCGGCACTGATCACCGGGGCGACGGCGGACCGGCTCAAGTTCGGGTCCTACGCGGTGTTCGTGGGCGTGTGGCTGGTGGTCGTGTACGCCCCGATCGCCCACATGGTGTTCGCTGGGGGTTGGCTGGCCGAGCAGGGCGCGCTCGACTTCGCCGGCGGGGCGGTCGTCCACATGAACGCCGGTGCCGCGGCGCTGGCCCTGGTGCTGCTGCTCGGCCGGCGCCGCGGCTACCCCGAGACGCCGATGCCGCCCCACAACCTGCCGCTGACCGTGCTCGGGACCGGCATCCTGTGGTTCGGTTGGGCCGGGTTCAACGCCGGCTCGGCCCTGGCCGCCGACGGCATCGCCGCCCAGGCGCTGATGAACACGTTCCTGGCCGCGTCGGCGGCCATGCTCGGCTGGCTGGTGGTCGAGCGCCTGCGGGAGGGCCACGCCACCACGCTCGGGGCCGCCTCCGGGGCGGTGGCCGGCCTGGTCGCCATCACGCCGTGCGCCGGGTTCGTGGGCGGCATGGCGCCCGTCTACATCGGCCTCGTCACCGGGGCGGTCTGCTACCTGGCCCTCGGCATCAAGAGGCGCTTCGGCTTCGACGACAGCCTCGACGTCGTGGCCGTGCACCTCGTGGGGGGCCTGGTGGGCTCGCTCCTGCTCGGCTTGTTCGCCGACGCCGCCATCAACCCGGCGGTCGTCCACGAGGGCCTGTTCCTCGGCGGGGGCGGCTCGCTGCTGGCCGACCAGGCGCTGGCCTCGGTGGTGACGCTGGCGTACTCGTTCGTCGCC
>DASXRH010000668.1:0-2868 GCA_036506715.1 Acidimicrobiales bacterium | reverse complement strand
GGCTCGGGCTCGGATGTACGGGAGCCGCCAGCGTCAGCTCTGGACTCCGGCTCACCACCGCGGGGACGGGTCCGGGGGCTACGGGTTCTGGTAGATGCGGGTCGGGGTCACCAGCACGGCCACGCGCCGCTCGGCGGCCACCACGCGGTCGTACTCGGCGAAGTCCTCGTGCACGCCGCCGGCCGCCTCGAACACCTCGCGCAGCAGGAGCCGCAGCCGCTCGGCATCCACGCCCGCCAGCGGGTCGTCGGGGCCGCACAGCTCGGCCGTGCCTTCCATGGTCGCCCAGGCCCATCCGGCCCGCCACAGCAGCGTCACCCGGGGGTCGGCCCGCAGGTGGTCGAGCTTGTGGGTCCCGCCCCGGGCCACGAAGGCCGCCACAGGGTGCTCCTGCACCGGGTGGGGAACGAACCCGGCGTTGACGACGGTCGACTGCAGCGACCCGTCGGGCCGCACCGTCGACACCGACGCCAGCCCGTTGTCGAGCAGCACCAGAGCCCGCACATCGTCGATCGACGCCACGGCGGCCAGCGTACGCGCCGAGTGCGGCGCCATCCCCAGGTCAGTCTCCGTCGACGTCCCCGACCCACAGCTGGTGGGGGGTCAGGTCCCGGCGCCCGGTGAACGGCAGCGACTCCGGCTTGCCGGTGCGGGCGGCCGTGTACGCGGCGCACACGATCTCCAGCACGTACCGGCCGAACACCGGCGTCGTCCGGGGCACCCGGTTGCCGGCGACGTCGGCGGCCAGCGCCGCCAGCTGGGCCACGTACCCGAGGTGGTGCAGCTGGGGCGAGGCGACCCTCGGGTCCGGGTCCGGCAGGGGGAGGGCCACGCCGTTCAGCTCGACCGTCGGGTTGGGCACCAGCTCCAGCCGGACCGCGCCCGTCGGGCTGGCGGCCTGGGCGTCCCACATCGGGGCCGCCGCCCGCCAGGTGGCCCGCACCTCGGCCCGCAGCCCGGTGTCGAACAGCAGCGTCACGGTGGCGTCGTCGTCGATCTCCAACCCGTTCCCGGCCTCGACCTCGGCCTCGACCGCGACCACCCGGGCCGGCGCCGCGGCCAGCAGGGCGATGGCCAGCGCGTGCACGCCCAGGTCGAGCAGGGCACCGCCGCCCCATTCGGGATCGAGCCGCTGCTCCGACCAGTCGGGCCGGCCCTGGGCCAGCCGCACCTCCAGGTGCGTCAGGTCGCCGATGCGCCGGCAGGCGCCCACGGCCTCGGCCACGGCGGGGGAGTGGGCCAGGTTCTCGCCGTAGGCCACCCGGCCGGGCCCCCGCTGGGCCAGGGCCACGATGGCATCGGCGTCGGCCAGGGTGGCCGCCAGCGGCGTCTCCACCAGCGCGTAGGCGCCGTCGGTCACGGCCCGCTCGGCTTCGACCCGGTGTACGGCCGGGGGCGTGGCCACGATGACGGCATCGGCGCCGCCGGGCAGCTCGTCGTAGCGGCACACGATGGCGCCCGTCTGCTCGGCCCGGCGGCTGGCCGAGAAGCCGCGCCGCGACGCCACGTGCACGACGTGGACCTGGCCGAGCGCGTCGGCGGCCAGCCCGTGGATCGCCGTCACCCAACCGGCGCCGGCGAAGGCCAGCGATGTCACCGCCTGCGCCGGTTCAGTTGCCCGCCAGCTTGGCGACGACGGGCGCCATGGCCCGCATGTTCTCGAGGCCCTGCACCACCAGGTACGACACGTCCCACCGGTCCCGGCCGGCCTCGAGGTCGTCGGCGATCTGGTCGGCGCTGCCGATCCAGGCGTGGGGGTAGACCTCCAGCCCCTCGGGCTCGAGCCCGAACAGCGGCGCCGTGGCCGCCAGCGTGCCGGCCCTGTCATCGGTGATCGTGCACAGGAAGATCAGCATCTGCAGCTCGAGGTCGGCGTAGCGGTCACCGGCGGCCTGCTTGACCCAGCCCACCTTGTGGTCGGTCGTCTCGGCATCACCGTCGCGGGCGGCGGCGGCGTCGACCCGCCCGGACCGGATGGCCGGGTTGATGCCCACGATGTCGGCCTCCCGCCCGGCCAGCGCCAGCACCCGGGGGCCGCCGCCGCCGATGATAAACGGCGGGCCGGGCGACTGGACCGGCTTCGGCTGGCCGTCGAGGTCGCTCACCCGGTAGTGCTTGCCGGTGTAGCTGAACGACCCCGGGGCGAACAGCCCCTTGAGGATGGCGATGCCCTCCTCCAGCCGGTCGACCCGGTCGCCGGCGGGATCCATGGGGATGCCCGACTGCTCGTAGTCGGAGGCCATCCACCCGGCGCCCACGCCGAGCTCGAGCCGGCCGTCGGACAGGAGGTCGACGCTGGCCATCTCCTTGGCCGTGACCACTGGGTGCTTGTAGTCGTTGTCGAGCACGAGCGTGCCGACCCGCAGCGCCCGCGTGGCGTCGGCCGCCGCCACCAGGGCCGGCCCGGGCGACAGCTGGTCGCCGAAGTGGTCGGGCACGAACAGGGTCGAGTAGCCCAGGTCCTCCGCCTCGCGGGCGAGGTCGGCCCAGGCGGCGGAGGTGGCGGCGGTGCTGAACTGCACGCCGAAACGGAACCTGCGGGGGTGCGACATGCGGGCCACCCTAGGTCCGGCCGCTCGCCACCGGCAGCCACATCCGGACACGCCCGACCTGGCGACCCGACCCCGGATCGACCCACCCGCAGGCGCCCAGGCGCCCGACCGGGATCGAGTCCGCGAGCTCGGCCCGGCGGCCGCGGACGCCCCCGGGCCGTCGGCGACGTCGGGCTGGGGCGGTGACCCCGCCGCGGTCGGGCTGCGGTCATCGGATCCGGCGGACTCGGCTGCGGTTCGCCTCGCCGGCCGGGGGACGGACGGTCGGCGACCGCCACATCGGCTACCGCGGGCCACGATGGCGGGCGGACTCTCG
>DASXRH010000667.1:0-6147 GCA_036506715.1 Acidimicrobiales bacterium | reverse complement strand
AGCCGGTCGCGCCCCAGCAGCTGCCACAGCCGCACGGTCCCGCCCACGGCCACCGCGCCGGTGAACACCGCGTTGGGCAGCGGCAGCTCGCGGGCCGCCGGGCGGTCGTCCGACTCCGGCGCCACCTCCTCGGGGACCGGGTCGTCGGCGGTCTCGGCGGTGGTCAGGGCAGCACCACCAGATCGTCACGGTGGACGACCTCGTGGGTGATGCCCTCGGGCAGCTCGGTCGTGCGCATCCCCGCCACTTCGCGCAGCCCGGCGGCGTCCAGCCGGCACAGCCCCTTCGCGAACACCGCGCCGTCGGGCCCGGCGATCTCCACGGCCTCGTCGGCCTCGAAGCTGCCCTTGACCCCGGTGACCCCGGCCGGCAGCAGCGACACCCCCCGCTCGAGCAGGGCCCGCTTCGCCCCCTCGTCGACCAGGATCGTGCCGGACGACCCCACGGCGAAGGCGATCCACAGCTTGCGGGCCGGAAGCCGCCGGCGGCGCGGGACGACCACGGTCCCCACCCCCGGGCGCCCGGCCACGGCCTCGGCCAGCACGTCGTCGCGGTCGGCCTGGGCGATGACGGCCCGCACCCCCGACCAGGCGGCGATCTTGGCCGCCGCCAGCTTGGAGGCCATCCCCCCGCTTCCCCGGTCGCTGCCCACGCCGCCGGCCATGCGCTCCAGCGTGTGGTCGATCTCGACGATCTCCTCGATCAGCGACGCCTCGGCGTCGAAGCGGGGGTCGCCGGTCAGCAGCCCGGGCTGGTCGGTGAGCAGCACCAGCAGGTCGGCGCTGATGAGGTGGGCGACCAGGGCCGCCATGCGGTCGTTGTCGCCGAAGCGGATCTCGTCGTCGGCGATGGCGTCGTTCTCGTTGACCACGGGCACGACCCCCAGCTCGAGCAGCCGGGTCAGCGTCGAGCGGGCGTGGAGGTACTGCTGGCGGACCATGAAGTCGAGCGGGGCCAGCAGCACCTGGCCGCCGATCAGGCCGCCGGCGGCCAGCGCCGCGTCGTAGACCCGCATGAGGCGGCTCTGCCCCACGGCGGAGGCCGCCTGGAGGGTGACGGCGTCGCGGGGCCGACTGGCCGACAGGCCGAGGGCCGGCAGGCCGGCGGCGATGGCGCCGCTGGTCACCATGACCACCCGGTGCCCGGCCGCGCGCAGGGCGGCCACGCCGGCGCAGAACTTGGCGATCGCGCCCTCGTCGATCTCCCCGCTGCCGGTGGTGATCGACGAGGTCCCCACCTTCGCCACCACGATCATGGCCTACCCGTCCCCGTCGTCCTGGAAGTCGAACACCAGCCCGCCGATGCGGACGGTCTCGCCCGGCTGGACCCCGGCCCGGGCCAGCGCCCGGTCGATGCCGAGGCGCTTCAGCCGCCGCTGGGCCTCGGCCAGCGCGTCGCCCCGGGTCAGGTCGGACAGGGCCACGGCCCGCACGGCCTCCCGCCCCTCGACCACCCAGCCGGCGCCCTCGCGGGCGACCGTGTAGCCCTCGCGCACCGGCCGGTGGACCACGAACTGGGCCGGCTCGGGCAGCGTGGCCCGGGCGGCCCGCACGGCCTCGGCCAGCCGCCCCCGGAGGGCGGCGACCCCCTCCCCCGTCACCGCGGAGACCGCCAGGTCGACGGGCGCCGACGCGGGGTCGGCCTCCGCCAGGTCGGCCCGGCTGCCGACGATCACCCGCTCGCGCTCGAGCAGGTCGGGCTGGTACGCGGCCAGCTCGCCGAGCAGCACGGCGCGCTGCTCGTCCGGCGGGCGATCGGCGGTGGGCGCGAGGTCGAGCAGGACGGCCAGCACCCGGGCCCGCTCGATGTGGCGCAGGAACCGGTGCCCCAACCCCCGGCCCTCGCTGGCCCCCTCGATGAGCCCGGGGACGTCGGCCACCACGTACTCGTACCCGTCGTCCATGCGCACGACGCCGAGGTGGGGCTCGAGCGTGGTGAACGGGTAGTCGGCCACCTTGGGCTTGGCAGCCGAGATGCGGCTGATCAGCGTCGACTTGCCGACGTTGGGGAACCCGACCAGGGCCACGTCGGCCAGCAGCTTGAGCTCGAGGCGCAGCCAGCGTTCCTCGCCCTCCTCGCCCTGCTCGGCGAACGCCGGCGCCCGCCGGCGGTTGGACAGGAACCGGGCGTTGCCGCGGCCGCCCCGGCCCCCCTCGGCGGCCATGTAACGGTCGCCCGACCCCACCAGGTCGGCCAGCACGGTGCCGTCGCCGTGGTCGCGGACCACCGTGCCCTCGGGCACGGGCACCACGGCGTCGGCCCCCGACGTACCGTGCCGACGCTTGCCCGATCCGTGCGTGCCGTCGCCGCCCCGCCGGAAGGGCTGGTCACGGAAGGCCAGCAGCGAGGCCACGTTGTGGTCGGCCACCAACCACACGTCGCCGCCCGACCCCCCGTCGCCGCCGTCGGGACCTCCCTTGGCCACGTGCGCCTCGCGCCGGAAGGCCACCGAACCGGCGCCGCCGTCGCCGGCCTTGACGTGGAGGTTGCACTCGTCGACGAACTGGGCCACTGCCAGGCGAGTATGACGGCGTGCCCGCCCACATGCGAACCAGCTACCGTGCCCCGTCCATGCGGATCGAGAGGACCGAGGGCGTGGCGGTCGTGTGGCTGGGCGACGGCCCCAACACCTTCGACGCCGGCTGGGTCGGCGCCCTGGAGGCCGCCCTCGACGAGGTCGAGGCCGACGGGTCGGCGGCCGGACTCGTCACCGCCGGCGCCGGCCGCCACTACTCCAACGGCTTCGACCTCGGGTTCCTCGGGTCGCTGGCCGGCGACGAGCTGGGCGCCTTCGTCGCGCGGAGCCGCCGGGTCCTGGCCCGGATCCTCACCTTCCCGCTGCCGACGGCCGCCGCCCTCAACGGCCACGCCTTCGGCATCGGCGCCATGCTGGCGCTGGCGCACGACCGCCGGGTCATGCGGGCCGACCGGGGCTGGTGGTGCCTGCCCGAGGTCGACCTGGGCATGCAGCTCCACCCGTTCATGACCGCGCTGGTCACCGGCCGCCTGCCGGGGGCCACGGCCCACGAGGCGCTGCTCACCGGCCGGCGCTACACCGGCCCCGAGGCCGAGGCGGCCGGCGTGGTGACCGGCGTGGCGGGCGCCGACGACCTGGTCGCGGCGGCGGTGACGGCGCTGGCCCCGTTCACCGGCAAGCAGCGGGCGATCGTGGGCGCGCTGAAGGCCGACCTCTACGCGGGCATGACCGCGCGGCTGGCGGACTGAGCCGCCGGCCCTCTCAGTCGGCGGGACGGATGTCGACCAGCTTGCGGCCCCGCCGCTGGCCGAACTTCACGGTGCCGGGGGTGAGGGCGAACAGCGTGTCGTCGTTGCCGCGGCCCACGTTCTCGCCCGGGTGGATGCGGGTGCCCCGCTGGCGCACGATGATGGCGCCGGCCAGGACGGCGGTGCCGTCGTACACCTTGACGCCGAGGCGCTTGGCGTGGGAGTCGCGGCCGTTCTTGGTGGAGCCGGCGCCCTTGGTCTTGGACATGTCGTCGGCCTCCCTCAGCCCTTGCTGATGCCCGTGATCTCGATGGTCGAGTACCGCTGGCGATGCCCCCACCGGCGGCTGTTGTTGCTCTTGTTCTTGTAGGTGAAGCCGGTGATCTTGGGGCCCTTGGCCTCGCCCACCACCTTGGCGGTCACCTTGGCCTTGCCCAGCGCCTTGGGGCCGGCGAGCACGGTGTCGCCGTCGACCACCAGCACAGGCGTGAGCTCGACGTTCTCGTCGTCGTCGGAGCCGAGCAGCTCGACGTCGAGCGTCTGTCCCTGCTCGACCCGGTACTGCTTGCCGCCGCTCTTGATGACTGCGTACATGCGATCTGCCTCGTGAGACGCGCGTGGCTGCGCGGGGATGACCTCGAAGGGGACGGGTCAGCCTACCCGGTCACCCGGCCGGGTCGCCACTCGCCGCTGGTCGCCCCAGGGCCTCCCGCCCGCGGCCGCCGACCAGGCCCGCAGCGCCGCCCGCTCGTCCTCGCCCAGCGTGGCGGCCGCCAGGGGCAGCACCTGGAAGGCCTTGGCACTCTGGCGCACGACGAAGCCGATCCACCGGTCGCCCTCGATCACCCGCTGCACGGCCGTCCACGGGCTGGTCATCGTGCCCGTCTCGTCGGTGGCGACCACCCCGGCGGGGTCGACCGCCACCACCCGGTCGCCGGCCACCAGCCGGCTGAGGCGGCGGCGGGACAGGGTCCAGGCCCACACGGCGCCGTTGGCCTCGACCACGGCGAGCAGCACCACCGCCGCCCCGGCCGTGGTCCCGATCAGCGACCCGATGGCCTGCCCCACGGCCATGACCACCAGGGCCAGCCCGGCGGCCTTGAGCGACCCGCGGAGGCGGACCCGGCGGAAGTGGTCGTCGGCCGCCATGGTCCGGAACAGGTCGAAGACCTCGTCCCGGCCCAGGCGGAACCGGACCTCGATGCGTGCACCCCCGGCGTCCACGGCCGGAAGCGTAGGGCCCCCCGGGATCAGTCGGGCAGCAGCTCGGCGTCGATCCGCATGCCCCGCCCGTCGCACTCGGGGCAGCGGGTGGCGAACGACTCGAGCAGGCCCTCGCCGATGCGCTTGCGGGTCATCTCGCACAGGCCGAGCTCGGAGATCTCGAACACCTGGGTGCGGGTCTTGTCCCGCGACAGGGCGTCGCGGAACACCCGCACCACCTCGTCGCGGTTGTCCCTGCGCTCCATGTCGATGAAGTCGACGACGATGATGCCGCCGACGTCGCGCAGCCGCAGCTGGCGGGCGATCTCGACGGCCGCCTCGAGGTTGTTCTTGAAGACCGTCTCCTCCAGGCTCGACCGCCCGACGTTCTTGCCGGTGTTGACGTCGATGACGGTCAGGGCCTCGGTGTGCTCGATGATGAGCGATCCGCCCGACGGCAGCCACACCTTGCGGTCGAGGGCCCGGTGGAGCTGCTCGTGCACGTGGTGGCGCTCGTAGAGGGGCAGGGGCTCGACCTCGGGATCGTAGAACTCGACCCGGTCGGCCAGCTCGGGGCTGATCGACGCGACGTAGTCGCGCACCGCGTTGTACAGGTCGCGGTCGTCGATGAGCACGCTGCGGTAGTCCTGGCTGAACTCCTCGCGGATGACCCGCACCGCCATGTCGGGCTCGCGGTAGAGGAGCGCGGGCGCCTTGGACCGCTTGGCCAGCGCCTCGATCTGGGCCCACTGGTCGAGCAGTCGCCGGACGTCGTCCTCGATCTCCTCGGTGGTCACGCTCTCGGCCGCGGTGCGCACGATCACGCCGTGCTGGGCGGGCTTGACCCGGTCGAGGATCGACCGCAGCCGCTTGCGCTCCTCGTCGGGCAGCCGCTTGGAGATGCCGTAGGTCGACGAGTTGGGGATGAGCACCACGAAGCGGCCGGGCAGCGACACCTCCTGGGTGAGGCGGGCGCCCTTGGCCCCGATGGGGTTCTTGGTCACCTGGCACAGGATCGTCTGGCCGGCCCGGAGCACCTCCTCGATGCGGGGGCGGCCCGACGACGCCCGCTCGACGTCCTCCGCGTCGTAGTGGACGTCGCCCCGGTAGAGCACGGCGTTCTTGGGCGTGCCGATGTCGACGAACGCGGCCTCCATGCCCGGCAGCACGTTCTGCACCCGGCCCAGGTAGACGTTGCCGTGGATCTGCGACACGTCGTCGGAGGGATGGGACACGTAGTGCTCGATCAGCGACCGGCCCTCGAGCACGGCGATCTGCGTCGCCCTCTCGGTGACGTGCACGCACATCGAGTAGCGGCCGACGGCGCGGCCCTTGCGCTCGCGACCCCGCCGGCGCTCGAGGGTCTCCTCGTCGAGCTCGGTCGGCTCGTGGGCGATGACGGCCTCGATCGGCCTGGGGGCCTGGCGGCCCCGGCCCCGGCCCGGGCGCTCGTCGCGGGCCTCGCCCTCGGCTTGGCGGCCGCCGGAGCGGCCGCGGCCGCCCCGCCGGCGCCGGCGCTTGCGGCCGTCGCCGTCGCCCTCGCCCTGGTCGCCCTCGCCGCCCTTGCGGGACTCGATCTGGCGCAGGACGTCGGCGGGGATGGTGTCGCCGATCTTCGGCTTGGGCGCCTTGGGGACCAGCGCGGCCTCGGCGGCCTCGACCGACGACGGCCGGCCCTCGCCGGGCGGGTCGGGCAGCTCAGGGGTGCGGTCGCCGTCG
>DASXRH010000666.1:0-2565 GCA_036506715.1 Acidimicrobiales bacterium | reverse complement strand
ACGACGATGATCGCCTTCCGGGCTTACTCGAAGCATGACCTCGAGTCGATGTTCGGGCTCGGCATCGAATGACCGCCAGCGGGTGACCGACGGGCCGGCCCGGCGACGGCCCCTACCGGTGGTCGGCGGATGCCGGGCGCGGGCGTGGGTGGGTCACGTCAGGTGGGGTCGGGCTGGGCGACCGGCTGCGGTTGGTCCCGCGCCGGAGCCGCATCTTGTGCCGGGCTCGACGCCGGGGCCGGGCTCGGGTTCGGCGTGGCGTCGCTGCGAGGCTGCGCCGACTGGTCTTGGACCCGGGCGGCGACGGCGCCGACCAGGCGGTCGATGAGGGTCTCCCACGGCGAGGCCGAGGGCCGGCTCAGGTCGATGGCACCGAACAGGAGGAAGCCCAGGCCCACGGCGTGGCAGAACCGGACGACGGACAATGTGTCGAGGGCGGGGTCGATGCTGCCCGTGCGCTTGCCGTCGTCGATGAGGGCGATCAGCTTGTCGGCCCGTTCCTCGACGACTCGGCGCAGCATGACCGCCACGTCGGGCTCGCGGCGGGCGGCGACGAACGCCTCGAGCAGCAATGCCTGCCCGTTGTCGAACGCCTCGGTGACGAGGTGCGATCCGACCGTGGTGATGATGTCGGTGGCCTTGCCCTCGAACTGGTGCTCGGCGAAGAGCTGCTCGAACTCGTCGTCGGACTGGGCCTCGATGGCGGCCAGCAGCAGCTCGGCCTTGCCGCGGAACCGTCCGTAGATCGCCCCGGTGGTGAACCCGGCGCGGCGGGCGATCTCCTGGACGCCGGCGCGGTCGTACCCCTTCTCGGCGAAAACGGCTGCCGCCGCGGCCACCAACCGGTCGCGCGTCGGGTCGTCGGAGGGCGTCGACGCGTGCGAGATCACGCCGCAAGTCAAGAGCAGGGGTTACCGACCGTCAAGCTGCGTTCGAGACAACGACCAGGCGATCGAGCGCGGCGGCGGCGTGGCCGCCGTCGATCGAGGCCCGGGCGGCCTCCAGTCCGGCCGCCAGGTCGTCGACCACACCGGCCGCCACCAGGCCCGCGGCGGCATTGAGGACCACGATGTCGCGCTGGGGGCCCACGTCGCCGACCAGCACCTTCCGGGCCAGCGCCGCGTTGGTGAGCGGGTCGCCGCCCACCAGCGCTTCGGGGGGCGCCGGGTCGAGGCCGAGGGTCGCCGGGTCGAGGTCGTACTCGCGGACGTCGCCGTCGCGCAGCTCGACCACGTGCGACGTCGTGGTGGTGGTGAGCTCGTCGAGGCCGTCGTCGCCGTGGACGACCAGCACCCGGTCGCACCCCCGGGCGGCGAGGACGCCCACCATCCGCTGGGCCATGCCGGCGTCGGCCACGCCGATCATCAGCCGCCGCACGCCGGCCGGGTTGGCGAGCGGTCCGAGGAAGTTGAACGCGGTCGGGATGCCGAGCTCGCGCCGGGTCGGGCCGGCGTGGCGCATGGCGGGGTGGTACCGGGGCGCGAAGCAGAACCCGATGCCGGCCTCGGCGACGCACCGGGCCACCTCCGTGGGCCCGCAGTCGATGCGCACCCCGAGGGCCTCCAACACGTCGGCCGTGCCGGTGGCCGACGACGCCGCCCGGTTGCCGTGCTTGCACACCCGCCCGCCCGCGCCCGCCACCACAAGGGCGGCCAGCGTCGACACGTTGATGGTGTGGGCCCGGTCGCCGCCGGTGCCGACGATGTCGACGGCCACCACGTCGGCCGGCAGCACCACCCGCTCGGCCGCCGCCAGCATGGCGTCGACCATGCCGGTGAGCTCGTCGACCGTCTCGCCCTTCATGCGCAGCGCCACGATGAACCCGGCGACCTGGGCCGGCGTGGCCGCCCCCTCGAGGATCTCGGCCATCGCCGCCCGCGCCTCGGCGGCCGGCAGGTCGCGCCCGGACGTGAGCGCGCCGAGGACGGCTGGCCACCCGGCGAACTCGGGAGGGGGGCCGGTCACCGCACCGCCGGGTCAGGACGCGCGGCGGCGCTGCCGGATGATGCGCCGGCGCTCGCGCTCGGTTGCGCCACCCCAGACGCCTTCCTTCTCCCGCACGGCCAGGGCGTGCTCGAGACAGGTCTCACGGACGGGACAACCGCTGCATACGTCCTTGGCATCCTCGGCCTCCTCGTCGGTGACCGGGTAGAAGATCAGCGGATCGAGGCCGCGGCAGGCGGCGTGCTGGCGCCATGTCTGCTTCATGATGGCGGGACTATCTCCCTGTGACTGGATCGTCGGTGATGCAGTCGCGGCTCGGCGCTGGAATGGCGAGCCCCGGACCAGGTCTGGAGTGTTCCCCGGGGCACCGTGCGCAACCCGTACACGCCGCACAGGTCGCGTAGGCCCGCCCCCAGAGGACGGCCGATCTTGTCACCCGTTCGCGGCAGTTCGCAAGGCCCGATACAGCGGCCACCGGCCGTCCGCCCCCTGCTCACGGGGGGCGCGTCCGCCTCCACGGACGAGGTCGCTCGTCAGCTCGGCCGTTGTGTCCGCGGACAGCGGCGTTTCTAACACGTAGTGCGCGGGATCGGCGACCACAGTCACCGGTCCGGCCTCGAA
>DASXRH010000665.1:0-2566 GCA_036506715.1 Acidimicrobiales bacterium | reverse complement strand
CCGCCGTGCGGGCGGCCGGCGGGTCCCACCACCGGGCCCTGGTGCTCGTCGAGGCCAGCGAGGAGTCGGGCAGCCCCGATCTGCCCGCCCACCTCGGGGCGCTGGGCGACCGGCTGAGCTCGCCGTCGCTGGTGGTGGCTCTCGACTCGTGGTGCGGCGACTGGGACCGGCTGTGGCTCACGACGTCGCTGCGGGGCCTGGTCGACATGACCCTGTCCGTCGAGGTGCTGACCGAGGGGGTCCACTCGGGCGCGGCCGGCGGCGTGGTGCCGTCGAGCTTCCGCATCCTGCGCACCCTGCTCAGCCGCATCGAGGACGAGCGCTCGGGCGACCTGCTGGTCCGCGAGCTCCACGCCGACATCCCCGACGAGCGGCTGCGCCAGATCGCCGCCACCGGCCCCGAGCTCGGCGACTTCGCCGACCGCTTCCCCTTCGCCGGCGACACCCGCGCGGCCCGCCCCACCACCGAGCAGCTCCTGATCGCCCGCACCTGGGAGCCGGCGCTCGAAGTGGTGGGCATCGAGGGCGCCCCCAAGCCGGCCCGGGCCGGCAACGTGCTGCGCCCCTCGACCACCGTGAAGCTGTCGGTGCGCCTGCCCCCGACCGTCGACCCCCAGGTGGCGGCGGCCGCCCTCGAACGCCGGCTGGCGGCCGACCCGCCCTACGACGCCCGGGTCACGGTGCGCCCCGGCTCGGCCGAGCCCGGCTGGCACGCGCCGCACGCCCCGTCGTGGCTCGGCCGGGCCGTCGACCGGGCGTCGGTGGCGGCGTTCGGCCAGCCGTCGCGGGCGCTGGGCGAGGGGGGCACGATCCCGTTCATGGGCATGCTCGGCCGGCGCTTCCCCGCAGCCCAGTTCGTGATCACGGGGGTGCTCGGCCCCGGGTCGAACGCCCACGGCCCCAACGAGTTCCTGCACCTGCCCACGGCCCGCAAGGTGACGACCGCCGTGGCCCACCTCCTGGATGCTCACACGCGATCGTGAGCGAACTCCCAGGTTGAGCGGCTGTACTCGGGGGCCATGACCGACGCCGCCGTGCTCGTCGTCGACGACGACGAGTTCATCCGCGACCTGGTGTCGAGCGCGCGGCGCATCGCGGGGTTCGCCACGTCGACCGCGGTCGGGGGCCGGGAGGCCCTCGACGCCATCGCCCGCGACCACCCCGACCTGGTGGTGTTGGACGTGGGGCTGCCCGGCGTCGACGGGTTCGAGGTGTGCCGGCGGCTGCGCACCGAGGGCGACCAGACCCCGGTCATCTTCCTCACCGCCCGGGACGCGGCCGAGGACCGGGTCAGCGGGTTCACCCGGGGCGGCGACGACTACGTGACCAAGCCGTTCAGCCTGGAGGAGCTGGTGGCCCGGGTGCGGGCCGTGCTGCGGCGCACCGGCACCGCCCCCGCCGGCGCCGGGGTCGGCGGCCGGCTGCGCTACGCCGACCTCGAGCTCGACGAGGACACGATGCGGGTCACACGGTCGGGCGCGCCGGTGCACCTCTCCCCCACCGAGTTCAAGGTGCTGCGCTACCTGATGGTCAACCGCGAGCGCGTGGTGTCGAAGGGCCAGATCCTCGACCAGGTGTGGGACTACGACTTCGCCGGCAACGCCGGTGTGGTCGAGAACTACATCTGCTACCTGCGCAAGAAGGTCGACGTGGTCGAGCCGCCGCTGATCCACACGGTCCGCGGGTTCGGCTACGTGCTGCGCACCCAGCCATGATCCGCCGCCGGCTCACGGCCGTGGTGGTGGCCCTGGTGGCGGTGGTGGGGGCGCTGGCCGGCCTCGTGTTCGTGGCCACGCTCGAGCACCGGCTGGTGGCCGACATCGACAGCCAACTGCGCGAGGTCCCCGAGGCGGTCACCCGCCAGACCGCCACCGAGCTGCGCCGCCAGCTGGCACCCGGGGTGTTCGACGTCCGCCGGGTGGCCTTCGTCCGCATCTCGCCGGGCGGCGCGGTGATCTCCAGCGTCCCCTCGGGGCCGGCCGACCAGCCCGACCCCCTGCCCGACGTGGTCGGGCTGGGGGCGCCGGCGGGCCCCGAGACCGTGGGGTCGCTGGGCGACGTCGGCCCCCGCTACCGGGTGGTGACCTCGACCCTGCCGGCGGGCGGCACGCTGGTCACGGCCATCTCGCTGGCCGACGTCGACGCCACCGTGTCCGACGCCCGCCAGATCCTGCTGGTGGCCGGGCTGGCGGCGGTGGCGGCGGTCGCCGTGGCCGGCTGGTGGGCGATCCGCCTCGGGTTGCGGCCGGTCGACCGCATGGTCGACACCGCCCAGCGCATCGCCGAGGGCAACATCACCGAGCGGGTCGCGGTGGCCCGGCCCGACAGCGAGGTGGGGCGGCTGGGCGCGGCCCTGAACCGCATGCTCGACCGCCTGGAGGAGGCGTTCGCGGCCCGCACGGCGTCCGAGGAACGCATGCGGCGGTTCGTGGCCGACGCCTCCCACGAGCTGCGCACGCCGCTCACCGCCATCCGGGGCTACGCCGAGCTGTACGCCGGGTCCGACGACCCGGCCGAGCGGTCGATGGCCATGGGCCGCGTGGGCCAGGCGGCGGTGCGCATGGGC
>DASXRH010000664.1:0-4205 GCA_036506715.1 Acidimicrobiales bacterium | reverse complement strand
AAGCAGCACTACCCCGCCCCGCCGCAACGGGTCGGCCCACCGGACGGCGGCAGCCTGCCTGACCGGCCCGAGCGGCGCACACCCCAGCCCACGGCAACTGTCGGCGTAGCCGGCCTCGCGCTGCGGGTCGGCTCACCGGACGACGGCATCCTGCCTCCGCAACGTGCAGCTGCCGGCCCCAACCAACCGGTCAGCCCACGGAAACGGCGGCAGCACGCCTCCGCAGCCCGCAGCAGCCGGCCCGACGGAACGGCCGGCACACCCGACCGGCGGCAGCCCGCCGCGGCAGGCCGCCGCGGCACACCGCTAGCCGACGCCTCGCCGGTTGAGCAACCATCGGGGCATGGCCATCCCCGAGCCTGCCCTCGCCGAGATCCGACGCTTCTGCGATCGGCTCAGTCCGCCCGAGCTGCGGGACCAGATGCGCCTCGAGGTTGACACCCGAGGCAATTCCGTCACCATCGCCGACTGCCGACCGCCCTGGGACGGGGCGCCCGGCGAGTGGACACACCTTCCGATCGCCCAGCTCCGTTACCAACCCACCGCCCGGCTCTGGACGCTCTACTGGGCCGACCGCGACGACCGCTGGCGCGTCTACGAGGACCTCGAGCCCACCACCCACCTCGCCCAGCTCGTCCGGGAGATCGACGAGGACCCCACCTGCATCTTCTTCGGCTGAGTGCGCAGCTTGCCTCACCGGCCCGGGCGGCGGATCACCAGCCCGCGGTAGCCGTCGGCGTAGCCGGCTTCGCGCAGGCGGTCGGCCCACGGGGTTGTGCGCACCGGGTCGCCGTCGACCGTGTGGACCTCGTGGCTGCGGACCTGGCCGTCGGTGACACGGGCGGCGAGGGCGGCGGGCCAGTCGGGGCGGTCGGCGGCCGCCGGGAACGTCCAGAGCGACTTGCCGCCCCGCTCGACGAAGACCACCGGGTCGCCATCGGCGATCACCACCAGCGCGCCCGCGGCCCGGGCCGGGCGGCCGCCGGTCTCGGGCCACGGCAGCGACGCGCCGTACGGCTGGGCCGGGTCGGTGGCGGCGAGCACCACCATGGGCGACTCGCGGGCGGCCCGCAGGCGGTCGACCGCGCCCGGTAGGGCGAACTGGGCGGCACCCAGGCCGGCGACGAAGTACCCCCGGCGGACCCGGCCCTTCTCCTCCAGCGCCCGGAGCACCGGGTACACCCCGGCGAAGCCGCCGTCGGTGCCCTCGCCCAGCGCCGCCTCGCGGGTGAGCACCCCGTAGCGCTCGACCAGCTGGGCCGCCCGGGCATGGGCCACCTCGGTGGGCGACGGACGGGGATCGAGCAGCGGCGCCACCAGCGACCACCGCCCGGCCGCCGACGGCGGGCCGAGGCGGGTCAGCCGGCCGACCGTGGGGCGGCGCCGGCCCGCGGCCTTGCGGACCTTGCCGCCCACGAACGAGCGCAGCGGGGCCAGCGAGTCGTTGGTGACCAGCCCGGCCCACGCCAGGTCCCACAGCGCGGCCAGCACCGTGGCGTCGTCGTAGGGCAGCGCCGCGCCCTGGACCGCCTGCACCAGGTCGCCCCAGAACGACGCCCCCCGCTCGCCCAGCCGGGCCAGCAGCGCAGCGTGGACCGGGCCGTCGGGCAGATCCTCGGCCTCGGGCGAGCCCGCGTCGGGCACCAGCAGCCCCGCCTGGTCGCGGAACACCAGCCGCACCCGGCCGTCGGTGGCGCCGATGGCGCCGGCTCCGACCCACACCAGCTCGCCCGCGGTGGCCAGGGCGTCGAGGTCGGCCGGCCGGTACTCGGCCAGCCGGGCCGGCAGGATCTCGGACTCGAGCACCGACGCCGGCAGCGGCGCGCCCTGGAGCTGGCCGAGCACGTCGACCAGGGCGTCCATGCCCTGGCGGGAGGAGCCCAGCCCGTGCCACTCGCCGAGGAAGCGGGCGAGCGTGGCCCCGTCGACCGGCTCGACCTCGTGGCGCAGCCGGGCCAGCGAACGGCGCCGCAGCTGGCGCAGCACCTCGACGTCGCACCACTCGCGCTCGATGCCGTCGGGCCGGAACTCGCCCTGCACCACCCGGCCGTCGCCCTCGAGCGCGGCCAGGGCCGCGGCCGCCCGCTCGCCGGTGACGCCGTAGCGGGCCGCCACCTGGGCGGCGGTGAACGGGCCGTGGGTGCGGGCGAACCGGCCCACCAGGTCGACCAGCGGCGCCGGCACCGGGTCGGTGAACACGGTCGGCAGCCCCACCGGGACCGCCACCCCGAGCGCGTCGCGCAGGCGGCCGGCGTCCTCGGCGGCCGCCACCCGCTCGTCGCCGCCCACCGCGGCGCGGATGGCGCGGCGCTCGGCCACCAGGGCCTCGACCCAGGCGGCGGCGCCGTCGCCCTCGCTGCGGGCGTCGACCTCGGCCAGCGACAGCGGGCCGAGGCGGCGCAGCAGGTCGTGGACCTCGTCGGCGTCGCGGGCCCGGCGCCCGTCGGCCAGCGACTGCAGCTCGAGCTCGAGGTCGGCCAGCGCCCCGGCGTCGAGCAGCTCGCGCAGCTCGTCGGCCCCCAGCAGGTCGTCGAGCAGGTCGCGGTCGAGGGCCAGCGCCGCCGCCCGCCGCTCGGCCAGCGGGGCGTCGCCCTCGTACATGTACACGGCGATCCACCCGAACAGCAGCGACTGGGCGAACGGCGAGGCGTGCGGCGTCTCGACCTCGACCACCCGCACCCTGCGGGACCGGATGTCGCCCAGGACCTCGCGCAGCGCCGGCAGGTCGAACACGTCGTTGAGGCATTCGCGCGTGGCTTCGAGCAGGATCGGGAAGCTGGGGTAGCGGCCCGCCACCGCCAGCAGGTCGGCCGACCGCTGGCGCTGCTGCCACAGCGGGGTGCGCCGGTCGGGCCGGCGCCGGGGCAGCAGCAGGGCCCGCGCCGCCGCCTCGCGGAACCGGCTGGCGAACAGGGCCGTGTTGGGCAGCTCGCCCACCACGATGTCGTTGACGTCGTCGGGGTCGATCGTGAGGGCGTCGATGCCGAGGCCGACGTCGTCGAGCGCCTCGGGCAGGCGGATGGCGATGCCGTCGTCGCTCCAGATCATCTCGACCTCGGCGCCCCACCGCTCTGCCAGCCGGGCCTTGATGGCCATGCCCCACGGGGCGTGGACCTGGGCGCCGAACGGGGACAGGACGCACACCCGCCAGTCGCCGATCTCGTCGCGGAACCGCTCGACCACGATCGTGCGATCGTCGGGCACCGCCCCGGTGGCGTCGCCCTGCTCGGCCAGGTAGGCGACCAGGTTGGTGGCCGCGCTGGCGTCGAGCCCGTGCACGGTGCGCAGCCGGTCGACGGCGGCCTCGGGGGCCACGCCCCGCACCTCGCGCACGAAGGCACCTAGTGCCCGGCCCAGCTCGAGCGGGCGGCCGGGGCCGTCGCCGTGCCAGAACGGCATCTTCCCCGGCTGGCCCGGCGCCGGGGTGACGACGACCCGGTCGTGGGTGATCTCCTCGATGCGCCAGGTGGTGGCGCCCAGCAGGAACGTCTCGCCCACCCGGCTCTCGTACACCATCTCCTCGTCGAGCTCGCCCACCCGGGCCCCGTCGGGCAGGAACACGCCGAACAGCCCCCGGTCGGGGATGGTGCCGGGGTTGGTGACCGCCAGGCGCTGGGCCCCGGCGCGGGCCCGGACCACGCCCTCGACCCGGTCCCACACGATGCGGGGCCGCAGCTCGGCGAACTCGTCGGACGGGTAGCGGCCCGACAGCAGGTCGAGCACGGCGTCGAACACCTCGTCGGACAGCTCGGCGAACGGCGCGGCCCGCCGGACGAGGGCCGCCACCTCGTCGACCTTCCAGTCGTCGAGGGCGGTCATGGCCACCACGTGCTGGCACAGCACGTCGAGCGGGTTGCGGGGATAGCGGGTCGCCTCGATCTGCCCGTCGTGCATGCGCTGCACGACCACCGCCGCCTCGAGCAGGTCGTGGCGGTGCTTGGGGAACAGCTTGCCCCGGCTGGGCTCGCCCACCTGGTGGCCGGCCCTGCCGATGCGCTGCAGGCCCCGGCTGACCGCGCCCGGCGACTCGACCTGGACCACCAGGTCGACCGCTCCCATGTCGATGCCGAGCTCGAGGCTCGACGTGGCGACCAGCCCCTTGAGGCGGCCGGACTTGAGCTCGTCCTCGATCTGAAGCCGGCGTTCGCGCGACAGGGAGCCGTGGTGCGCCTTCACCAGCTCCTCTTGCACCGGTGGGGTGCCCT
>DASXRH010000663.1:0-4367 GCA_036506715.1 Acidimicrobiales bacterium | reverse complement strand
AGCCGGTCGACCAGGTAGCGGAAGTACTCGATGTGGCCGCCCTGGTACGAGCTGACCGCCACCCCCTGGACGTCCTCCTGGACCGCAGCCCGCACGACCTCGTCGACCGAGCGGTTGTGGCCCAGGTGTACGACCTCGGCCCCCTGGGCCTGGAGGATGCGGCGCATCACGTTGATGGCGGCGTCGTGGCCGTCGAACAAGCTGGCGGCCGTGACGAGCCGGACCGGGTGGACGGGGTGGTGCAGGCCGTTGCCGGCCGCGGGGGCGTCGTCGATGTCGGACCCCGTTGCACCCCCATGACCAGCCACGACGACAGGCTAGTTGGATTTCCTAGTATCTGTCTACCGAGAGTAAGTAATCCGACCAATTCAGTTCCGATCACATGACGTCCGACCGCCGATCATCCGAAGGCTGGACATCCGAATTAGGATGCCGCCGATGCCCAACCCTCGACCGTTGGACTTCGACGCCATCGCCGAAGCCCGCCGCCAGTGGGAGGCCCGTGACTGGGGCGCTCCGGCGGCGATGTCCGCCACGACCTCGATCATGCGGGCGCAGCAGATCTGCCTGGCCACGATGGACGAGGTGCTCCGGCCCTTCGACCTCACCTTCGCCCGCTACGAGGCGCTGGTGCTGCTGGCGTTCAGCCGCCAGGGGTCGCTGCCCCTCGGCAAGATGGGCGACCGGCTGATGCTCCACCCCACCAGCGTCACCAACATCGTCGACCGCCTCGAGCGCCAGGGCCTGGTCAGCCGCGAGGCCCATCCCACCGACCGCCGCACCACGCTGGCCGCCATCACCGACGAGGGCCGGCGGGTGGTCGGCAAGGCCACCGAGGCGGTCGGCGCGTCGGGTTTCGCGCTCTCGGCGCTGTCACCCGAGGAGTGCGACCAGATCACCGGCCTGCTCCGCAAGATGCGGATCCACGCCGGCGACTTCCCGGCCGGGGCCGGGCACCGATATCAGGCTCGCTCGTAGGGCTCGACCATCACCCGCACCGCCCGCTCCAGCTCGACGATCACCGCGTCGAAGTCGATGCGGCCGCTGGTCCAGGCGACCAGCGTCGAGTACCAGACGTGGCCCAGCACGCCCAGGATGTCGGCCTGCATCCGGGGGTCGAGGTCGCCGAGGATGCCGGCGGCCATCGCCGCGATCTGGCCCTGGACCTGGTCGGCGCTCTCCCGCACCCCGGCGTCGGGCGCGGACAGCGCCCGCACCAGCGCGGCGCTGAGCTTGGGCTGGCGGGCCATGGCCCGGCACGCCCGGCCCAGCACGTCCACCAGCTGGTCGGCGGCCGTGTCGCCCCGGGGCGGCGACTGGGCCACCCGCCCCTGGAGCTTGGCCGTCCACTCGGACATGGCCGCCGCCAGCAGGTGGTCCTTGGACGAGAAGTAGCGGTAGATCGTGGCCAGCGACACGTTGGCGCTGGCCGACACGTCCCGCATCTGGACAGCGTCGTAGCCCCGCTCGGCGCCGAGCTCGAACGCGGCGTCGATGATCCGCCGGCGGCGGTCGCGCTGCTCGGGCGTCGGGCGGCCGGGCGCGGGCGCGCCGAGCGTCGGGCGGGCGGGCGCGGGCGCGCCGGGCGGCGCCGCGGGCGCGGTGGTCACGCCGGGGCCAGCCGCACGGGCAGGTGCTTGATGCCGCCGATGAAGTTGGACCGCAGCCGCTCGGGCTCGCCCAGCGCCTCCAGCCGGGGCACGCGGGCCGCCAGCTCCTCGAACAGCAGCCGGATCTCCAGCCGGGCCAGCTGGGCACCCAGGCAGAAGTGGGGGCCGCCGCCGCCGAAGGCGATGTGGGGGTTGGGGTCGCGGGTGATGTCGAAGCGGAACGGGTCGTCGAACACCGACTCGTCGCGGTTGGCCGAGATGTACCAGAGGCTGATCTTCTCGCCGGCCTTGATGGTCTGGCCCGACAGGGTCACGTCCTTGCGGGCGTTGCGGCGGAAGAACATGACCGGCGACGCCCACCGCAGGATCTCCTCGACGGCCCCGGCGATGCGGGCCTCGGGGTCGGCCACGAGCAGGTCCCACTGGTCGGGGTGCTCGAGGAAGGCGTTCATGCCGTGGGCGATCGCGTTGCGGGTGGTCTCGTTGCCGGCCACCGACAGCAGCATGAAGAACAGGTTGAAGTCCATCTCCGAGAGGGTGTCGCCGTCGACCTCGGCGTTCAGCAGGGTCGTGACGATGTCCTCCTGCGGCTCGGCCCGGCGCGCCTCGGCCAGCGCCTGCGCGTACATGAACATCTCGACCTGGGCTTCCGTGACGTGCTCCTCGCTGACCTGGTACTCGGGGTCCTCGGAGCCGACCATGCGGTTGGACCAGTCGAACAGCTTGTGGCGGTCGTCGCGGGGCACGCCCAGCAGCTCCGCGATGACCTCCAACGGCAGCTCGGCGGCCACGTCGACCACGAAGTCGCAGTCGCCCTTGGCCATGGCCTCGTCGATGATGCCCACGGTCAGCTCGCGCACGTGGACCTCGAGCGCGGCGATCATGCGGGGCGTGAACCCCCGGTTCACCAGCTTGCGGTAGCGGGTGTGGCCCGGCGGGTCCATGAACAGCATCATGTTGCCGGCCATCTCGGTGCCCGGCAGCGGGGCCATCGGTCCCTCCAGGGTGACCACGCCCCCCAGCTCCTGCGCCGACGAGAAGGAGGCGGCATCGCGGTTGGCGGCCACGATGTCGTCGTAGCGGGTGATGACCCAGAAGCCGTCGCCCCCGGGCTCGTCGTGGTGGAAGACCGGGGCGTTGGCCCGCAGCCAGGTGAACCACTCGTGCGGGATGCCCTCGGTGAACCGGTCACGGTCGAGCAGGTCGATCTGGGCCACATCCACGGTTGTCGCTCCCCTTGGTCGGCGGTCCCCTACGTTGCCGCGTGGCGGGGGACCGTGCTGTCACTTCCCTGTGAACTGCGGCGTGCGCTTCTCCACGAACGCCAGCGGGCCCTCCCGGGCGTCGTCGCTGGCGAACACGGCCATGCCGATGCGCGAGTCGATGCGCATGGCCTCCCGCTCGGGCACGGCCTCGGTCTCCCGCAGCGCCCGCAGCACCGCCTGCACGGCCACGGGGCCGTTGGCGGCCACCGTGGCGGCCACCTCCCGGGCCCGGTCGAGGGCCGTGCCGTCGGGCACCACCTCGCCGATGAGGCCCAGGCGCAGGGCCTCGGGGGCACGCATGTGGCGGCCGGTGAGCAGCAGGTCGGCGGCCACGGTGTAGGGGATCTGCCGGCGCAGGCGCACCGCCGACCCGCCGAGGGGGTAGATCCCCCACCGCACCTCGGACACGCCGAAGCGGGCGCTCTCGCCGGCGATGCGGATGTCGGTGGCCTGGAGGATCTCGGTGCCGCCGGCCACCGCCGGGCCCTCGACCGCGGCGATGAGCGGCTTGTCGAGGAGGAAGCCCTTGAGCAGCGGCTTGATCACCCCGTCGGCGATCTCGGCCACGCTGCCAGCCGACTCGCCCACCTCCTGGCCCGCCTCGGCGGCGGCGAAGGCGTCGCCGGGGGCCGTCTCGGTCATGGCCTGGAGGTCGGCACCGGCACAGAAGCAGCCGCCCGCCCCGGTCAGGATCACCACCCGCACGCCGGGGTCGGCGTTGGCCTCGTCCCAGGCGGCCGCCATGCCGGCCATCATCGATGGCGACAACGCGTTCCGGCGCTCGGGCCGGTTCATGGTCACCACCATCACCGGCCCGTCACGCTCGACGAGCAGGTGCTGGTCGTCTTCCCACGACGTCATCCGCGAAGTAGAACAGATTCTCGTTTGGGCGACAACACGCGCTCGCCCCCGGCCATCGGCCAAGATCGGGCCGTGGCTGCGTGGACCTGTCCGGAGTGCGGACGCCGCTTCCTGCGCCGGGGCCAGGCCCACGAGTGCGCGCCGGCCATGGCGCTCGACGAGTACCTGGCCACCGCCCCACCCCACGAGCCGCCCGTCGTCGCTGCGGTGCTCGCCCACCTCGACGCGCTGGGCCCGGTGCACATCGAGCCGGTGTCGGTGGGCATCCTGGTCAAGCGGGCCCAGTCCTTCGCCGAGCTCCGGCCGATGACCCGGTGGGAGGCGCTGATGTTCAAGCTGCCCCGCCGGATCGAGAGCCGGCGCATCGCCCGCAAGCCGACGGCCGTGGGCGCCCACTACTGGCACACGGTCAACCTCCGCACCCCGGACGAGTTCGACGACCCGGTGCGGGACTGGCTGACCGAGGCCTACCTCGACGCCCCGGACTAGTGGGCGCTCGCGGAAGTCACGTGGATGTATCGCCGAGTCAGATTTGGCGCTGGCGAGGACGCAGGAGGAAGGCGCAGCCAGCGGCTGCGGCGACGACGAGGACGACGTCCAGCGGCGAATCTGGCCGGCGAGACGCCACGAT
>DASXRH010000662.1:0-7507 GCA_036506715.1 Acidimicrobiales bacterium | reverse complement strand
CGAGCACCCACTCCGGCACCGGGTCGGCCAGGCCGCGGGAGCGCGACCGGCGCAGCGCCTCCGCCACCCAGTCGCCCACCTCCCAGGTCGACAGCCCGGCCTTCTCGGACTGGGGGTAGATGGGGACGATGCGCCCGGTGCGGTTGCCGATGAGGTCGACCACCGGGTTGGTCATCTGGCGCCGGCCGCCGTACATCTCGAGCTTGCCGAACAGCGCCACCTCGGTCCCTCGGGTGAGCTGGCGCTCGCGCCACGCCTGGTTGAAGAAGGTGACCCGCAGGTGGCCGCTGCCGTCGCCCACGTCGGCGGTGACCATGACCCGAGGCGGCCGGCCCTTCGTCCGCCGGGAGGCCACCCGCTCGACCGTGACCAGGACCAGCGCCTCCTCCCCCACCACCAGGTCGCGGATGCGGCACTCGTTGGTGCGGTCGACGTAGCGCCGCGGGTAGTAGGTGACGAGGTCGAGCAGCGACTCGACCCCCACCGACGCCAGGGCCTCGGCCTTGCGCTCGCCGACCCCCCGCAGCCGGGTGATCGGCCAGGAGGCCAGCTCGGCCAGTGTGATCGGCGCGTCGGGCACGGCGGGGTCGGGCGCCTACTCGACCCCGAACAGGTAGGGGTAGAGCGGCTGGCCGCCGTGGTGCACCTCGGGCGAGACGCCGGGCCGGTGGTCGTCGAGCCACTCGGTGATGCGCCGGGTGTCGGCGGCGGTGGCGCCCTCGCCCTCGATGACCGTCACGATCTCGTGGTCGTCGCCCACGAGGATGTCGAGCAGCGCGCAGGCGGCGTCGGCCACAGACGACGCGACCACCTTGATGCCGTCACGGGCTACGCCCAGGTAGTCGCCTTCGGTGATCGGGCCGGCCTCGCTGATCGAGTCGCGCACGGCCTGGGTCACCTCGCCGGCCACCACGTTGGCCGAGAGCGCCGCCATCTCCTTGGCGTTCTCGTCGGCGGGGGCCTCGGGGTCGTAGCCCATCAGGGCGGCGAAGCCCTCGGCGATGCCCCGGGTGGGCACCACGCGCACCACCCGCTCGGTGTGGGCGTCGACCTGCTCGGCCACCGGGATGATGTTCTTGTTGTTGGGCAGGATGACCACCTGCTCGGCCGGCACCGCCTCGACGGCGGCCAGCAGGTCGGCCGTCGACGGGTTCATGGACTGGCCGCCGGCCACGATGCCCTGCACGCCGAGGCTGTAGAAGATGCGCTTGATGCCGTCGCCGGCGGCCACCGCCACCACCGCGGTGGGCACGGGCTCGGTGACGTGGGGTGGCACCTCCACCAGGTCGGAGCCGGTGGCCTCGCGGACCCAGCGCTCCTCCTCGACCTCCTCGGCCAGGTCGGTGACCCGGATCTGGCGGGGGCGCCCGGCGTCGACGGCGGCCTCGATGGCCGCGCCGATGTCGTTGGTGTGGATGTGGCAGTTCCAGATGCCGTCGCCCCCCACCACCACGATCGAGTCGCCGATGCCGGCCCACACGTCCTTGAAGGCGGGGATCGACTCGTCGGGCGCCTCGAGGAAGTACATGACCTCGTAGCGCAGGTCGGAGACGTCGCCCCCGCCGTGGCCGGCCTCCACGTCGGGAGTGGGCCGGACCAGGTGGGCGTCGGAGCGGACCGCCCCCTCCCCCACGCGGGGCTCGGGCACCGCCCGGCCGTCGACCACGTGGAGCATGACGTCGACCAGCAGCAGGAGCCCGGTGCCGCCGGCGTCGACCACCCCAGCCTCGGCCAGCACGGGGAGCTGCTCGGGCGTGTGCTCGAGCGCGTCGGCGGCGGCGGCCCGCGCCTCCTCCAGCACCACCGCCAGCGCGGCGCCCCCGTCGGCCGCCACCGCCGCCTCGGCACCGTCGGCCGCGGCCCGCACGACCGTGAGGATCGTCCCCTCCACCGGCCGCATGACCGCCTGGTAGGCGGCGTCGCTCGCCGAACGCAGCGCCCGGGCCAGCGTGGGGCCGTCGCACCCGCCGGTCTCGCCGACGACGGACACCAGGCCCCGCAGGATCTGGGAGAGGATCACGCCCGAGTTGCCCCGGGCCCCCATGAGCGAGCCGTGGCTGATCGCCTTGCACACGGCCGCCAGGTCGTCGGGGGCGGCGGCCACGTCCTCGGACACCGACATCATGGTGAGCGACATGTTGGTGCCGGTGTCGCCATCGGGCACGGGATACACGTTGAGCCGGTTGATGGGCTCGCGGTGGGCGGCCAGCGCCTGCGTGTAGGCCTCGACCATCGCCCGCAGGCCGGTGGCGTCCAGATGATCGAGCGCGGTCACGGGGGTGGATGCTAGGTGACGCGCCGCGCGCACCCTGGCGGCGCCGCCGCGGCGGGTCGGGAGTTGTCGTTGCCCGGCGACGGTCAGTAGAGTCGCACGGTCCCAGGTAGCCCGACTCAGAGGAACGCGTCCATGGCAGCCGTCTGCGAGGTGTGCGGCAAGCACCCGTCATGGGGCATGAGTGTGAGCCACTCGCATCGGCGGACCAAGCGCCGGTGGAACCCCAACATCCAGCGTGTGCGTGCCATGGTCGACGGCGCCCCCAAGCGCGTCTCGGTGTGCACCGGGTGCATCAAGGCCGGGAAGGTCACCAAGGTCGCCCACTGAACGTACCTACCAACCTGACGGTCAGTAGCGCCGCCTCCGATCGACCCAGGGCGCCCTGCGGGGCGCCCTCGTCGCGTCCGGGGCACTTTGGGCTGTTGCCGAACCGGTCCGGTACGGTGACACAACCCAATCGTGAACGGCCGAACGAGGAGCCCGATCGGTGCAAGGCGTGATCAAGTCCTACGACCCCGGCTCCCGGGACGGGATCGTCGTGCGTGACACCGATCTGTCCGAGGTCGACCTCGCACCCGACGCCCTGGTGGGGTCGGTGTTCCGCCTGCTCCGCCAGGGCCAACGGGTGATCTTCGACCTCGACGCCGACGGCCGGGCCACCCGGCTGCGGTTGGGATCAGAGGTGGACATGGGGACACCCGGGCTCGACCCCGAACGCTTCCCGCCCGAGGACGCCACCGACAACTGACCAGGACACCAGGGACACCCCGGACCGGAGGACCATGGCTGCAACCACCACCAACCAGAAGCTGAAGGACTGGGTCGAGCAGTGGGCGGGGGTGTTCCAGCCTGAGCGGGTCGAGTGGTGCGACGGCTCCGACGAGGAGTGGGCGCGCCTCACAGCCCTCCTGGTCGACGGCGGCACGTTCGAGGCCCTCGCCCCGAACGCGCGGCCCAACAGCTTCCTGGCCCTGTCCGACCCCGGCGACGTCGCCCGGGTCGAGGACCGCACGTTCATCTGCTCCGAGCGGCAGATCGACGCCGGCCCCACCAACAACTGGCGCGCGCCCGCCGAGATGCGCGCCGAGGTCACCGCCCTGTTCACCGGGTCGATGCGCGGCCGCACCCTCTACGTGGTGCCGTTCTCGATGGGCCCGCTGGGCTCGCCCATCGCCCACATCGGCGTCCAGCTCACCGACTCGCCGTACGTGGCCGTCAGCATGCGGATCATGACCCGCATGGGCCAGGGCCCCCTCGACGTGCTGGGCGACGACGGCGAGTTCGTGCCCTGCGTCCACTCGGTCGGCTACCCGCTGGTCGACGCCGACGGGACCGAGAGCCCCGACGTGGCCTGGCCCTGCGACGCCGACAACAAGTACATCGTCCACTTCCCCGAGGACCGCGAGATCTGGTCCTACGGCTCGGGCTACGGCGGCAACGCCCTGCTGGGCAAGAAGTGCTTCGCGCTGCGCATCGCGTCGACCATGGCCCGCGACGACGGCTGGATGGCCGAGCACATGCTCATCCTCGGCGTCACCCCGCCGGGGGGCGAGAAGCGCTATGTGGCGGCCGCGTTCCCGTCGGCCTGCGGCAAGACCAACATGGCGATGATGATCCCCACCCTGCCGGGGTGGACGGTCGAGACCATCGGCGACGACATCGCCTGGATGAAGTTCGGCGAGGACGGGCGGCTCTACGCCATCAACCCCGAGGCCGGCTTCTTCGGCGTCGCCCCCGGCACCGGCCAGGACACCAACCCGAACGCCGTCGCCACCCTGTACGGCAACTCCATCTTCACCAACGTGGCCCGCACCGACGACGGCGACGTGTGGTGGGAGGGCCTGTCCGAGCCCCCGGCCCACCTGCGCGACTGGCGGGGCAACGACTGGACGCCCGACAGCGACGCGCCGGCCGCCCACCCCAACGCCCGGTTCACCACACCCGCCGCGCAGTGCCCGTCGATCGCCCCCGAGTGGGAGGACCCGAAGGGCGTGCCCATCTCGGCCATCCTCTTCGGCGGCCGCCGGGCCACCAACGTGCCGCTGGTGACCGAGTCGTTCGACTGGGCCCACGGGGTGTTCCTCGGCTCGATCATGAGCTCCGAGACCACCGCCGCCCAGGCCGGGGCCGTGGGCAAGCTGCGCTTCGACCCCTTCGCCATGCTGCCCTTCTGCGGCTACAACATGGGCGACTACTTCGCCCACTGGCTCGAGATCGGCCGGGCCACCGACGCCGGCAAGCTCCCCCGGCTGTTCTGGGTCAACTGGTTCCGGCGGGGCGAGGACGGCTCGTTCCTGTGGCCGGGCTTCGGCGACAACAGCCGGGTGCTGCGCTGGGTCGTCGAGCGGGTGGCCGGCGAGGGCGAGGCGGTCGACACCCCCATCGGACGGGTGCCCGCCCCCGGGGCCATCGACACCGCCGGCCTCGACCTGGGCGCTCACACGGTGGCCCAACTGGTGGCGGTCGACCCCGACTCGTGGCGGGCCGAACTGCCCCAGATCGACGAGCACTACAAGGCGATCGGCGACACCGTCCCGGTCGAGCTGCGCGAGCAGCTGACCGCGCTGGAGAAGCGCCTGGCCGGCGGCTGACCCGAGCGTCGGTCCCTGCCGGCTCAGCCGGCCGCGAACTGCGCCATCTGCTCGAGAAGCCCGACCGCCGCGGCCGGGGCGGGGTGGCCGAGGTCGCGGTACACGGCGGCCACGTTGGCCACCAGCCGCTCGCGCTCGCCCAGGCCGGCGTAGCGGCCGAGGTCGAGGTCGCGGGCGGCCTCCAACGGGGTCATGCCCGCGGCCGCCCGGGGCGTGACCTCGGCGACCAGGTGGGCGAAGTAGTCCCGCTGGGCGGCGACCTCGGCGGTCCCGCACACCGGGCCGTGCCCGGGGACGACGGTGGCCGGCGCCAGGGCGAGGATGCGGTCGCAGGCGGCGGCCCAGTTGGCCACCGGCCCGGCCCACACGATGGGGTGGCCGCCGTTGAACACGATGTCGCCGGTGAACACCACGCCCGCGTCGGGCAGGTGCACGACGACGTCGCCCTCGGTGTGGGCGGGGCCCACCTCGATGAGGTCGATCTCCCGGTCGCCGACCCGCAGGGTCAGCTCGCCGTCGAAGGTGGTCGTGGGCGGCACCACCTCGATCCCCTCGAAGTCGAACGGCCCGAACATCCGCCGCACCAGGTCGCCCACCGGACCCTCGGGTGGCGCCGCCGTGAGCCCGGCCAGCAGCGCCGGCGGCAGGCCGCCCATCTCCTCGGCGCAGCGCGTCGACCCCACGATCTCCGCGTCGCGCACCAGCTGGTTGCCCCAGCAGTGGTCGCCGTTGGCGTGGGTGTTCACCACCACGTCGATGGCGGCCGCCGCCGGCACCGACCGCCGCATCGTCTCCAGCATGTCGGCGGTGAGCGCGAGGTCGAACAGGGTGTCGACGAGCAGCGACGCCTCGCCGTCGACCACCAGCCCGGCGTTGCTCCACCCCCACGAGCCGTCGGGCTGGAGGTAGGCGAACACCGCCTCGCCGACCTCGTGGAGCCCCTTGGTGTACGCGTGCTCGGCCACCACGCCATCGTGCCACCGGGCGCCACCACGCCGCGGTGTCGATCACCGGGCGGCGCCACCGGCCGCGCACACTACGATCCGTGGCCGTCCGACAGTGAGGGAGGCTCCGGATGGCTGTGAGCGCGTACATCCTCATCCAGACCGAGGTGGGCAAAGCCGCCCAGGTCGCGGAGGAGGTCAACGGCATCGACGGGGTGGTGTCCGCCGAGGATGTGACCGGCCCCTACGACGTCATCGCCCGAGCCGAGTCCAACACGGTCGACGAGCTGGGCAAGATGGTGGTCAGCCGGGTCCAGATGATCGAGGGCATCACCCGCACCCTGACCTGCCCGGTGGTGCACCTCTAGCGCGGCGGGATCAGCGGTTGGTGCCCACGGCCACCGCGCGCAGGGCCAGGCCCATGAGGAACAGCCCGCCGAACCCGTAGAGCAGGTAGCGGCGGTCGGCGAGCTGCTGTCGGTAGCTGTAGATGATGCCGACCGAGGCCAGGGCCACGAAGCCGTAGAACATGTGGAACTGGGGGGCGGGGCGGTCCTGCCGCGTCACCAGCAGCACGCCCAGCACCACCTCGACGACGATCGCCAGCTCGGCCGCGGCCGTGACCCACCACAGCGCCGCGTGGCGCAGCGCCGGCCGGAAGTGGGCGCCCAGCGCCCACAGCCCGACGACGCCGTTGGCGACGATGACGACCCACGCCCACCAGACGTGGACGTCGCGCAGCGACACGGGAGGGGCGGTGCGCCGGGGCGTCAGCCGTGCCCGGGCGAGGTCGTCGAGACCTCGTACGACCACAGCTCGCTCGACACCGACACCGGACCGCCGTGGGGCGCCGGGCGGTCGGCGCCCGCGTGGCCGTGGCCGAAGGCGGGGCTGTTGACCCACGCCTGGAACGACTCCTCGTCGCGCCACCGGGTGATCACCAGCCAGGTCGTGCGGTCGTCCGTGGGCTTGAGCAGCTCGAAGCCCTCGAACCCGTCTTGGTCGTCGACGGCGCCGGCCCGAGCGGCGAACCGCCGGCCCAGCTCGTCCCCCGACCCCTCGGGCACGGTGATGGCGTTGATCTTGATGACGGTCACGCAACCCATCATGCCCGTCCCCTCCCACCCCCCGGGAATCCGGGCACACGCCCCGCGGGCTCGTCCCCTGCGGCGGGGCACCCATGCGGGCGACTTCCAGTGGCGACCTGGCGGCCCCCGCGGACGGGCGCTACCCGGTGCATGTCAGGACGACGCGAACAGGCGCTCGATGTTGCGACGGTCGAGTTCGATGAGGTCTCGACGACGCCGTACCGCATACGCCATGTCCTCGACCGCGAGACATCTCGCGTAGAAGAGGGCGCGCTGCTCGACATCCGATCGACGCGCATGGGAGGTTGCCAGAAACTCGTCGAGGGCCCGGGCACAGGCCGCGTCGCCGAGATCTCGCAGGCATCTGCCGAGCTCGGCGGCCGGATCCGCAACCGCAGTGTCGGACCAGTCGATGATTCCGGCGATCTGCCCGTCGCCGTCGACGATGACGTGCTCGGCGCCGAGATCGTTGTGTGTGAGGACAAGCGTGGCCGGGTCGACTTCGCCGGGCGGCTCAGCGGCGACGAACGACTCGATCCTCGCGACGTTCGTCGGGCTCAGGTGCGGTGAGACGGCCGGGAGCAGGTCGATGCATTCATCCCGCCAGGC
>DASXRH010000661.1:0-2015 GCA_036506715.1 Acidimicrobiales bacterium | reverse complement strand
TCGCCACGGCCGCCGGTCGTCATCGGCGGCTGGGGCAAGATCCGCACGCCCCGGCTGGCCGCCCGCTACGCCGACGAGTACAACGTCGCCTTCCCGCCGCTCGAGGCCTTCGCTCCCCAGGTCACCGTGGTGGCCGCGGCGTGCGAGGCGGCGGGCCGCGATCCCGCCTCGATGGTGTGGTCGGCGGCGCAGGTGGTGTGCTGCGGCAAGGACGAGGGCGAGTTCCGGCGCCGGGCGGCCGCCATCGGGCGCGACCCCGACGAGATCCGGGCCAACGGTCTGGCCGGCACGGTCCCCGAGGTCACCGACAAGCTCGGAGCGTTCGTCGAGGCCGGGGCCGAGCGGGTCTACCTCCAAGTGCTCGACATGACCGACCTCGACCACCTGCGGCTGCTGGCCGCCGAGGTTGCGCCGGCCGTCGTGTGATCAGCCCGAGACCGTAGGTCCGGACCGCTCGATCGTGAGCCGCAGCACCACCCGGCGGTCGCTGGTCATGGCCGCCCGGTAGTCGTCCCAGTCGGGGTGCTCGCCGCTGATGGCGCGGTAGTAGTCGACCAGTGGCTCCATGGCGTCGGGCAGCGACACCACGTCGACCGGACCCTCGACCTGGACCCACTCGCCGAAGAACCCGTCGGTGAACGCGCAGATCGCGGCATAGGGCAGGGCCCGGACGTGGGCGACCTTGTAGGCGGTCTCCCGGCTGGACACCACCACCCGGCCCTCGGCGTCGACGCCGGCGGTGATGGGCGACATCTGGGTGGTGCCGTCGGCCCGGGTGGTGGCCATCACGGCCCGGTGGTTGGCCCGCAGGAAGTCGCGGGCGCGGTCGCTGTCCATGGTCACCTCGTCAGCCCAGGGCGCGGAAGACCAGGCCGGTCTTCAGCTTGGGGTGGAAGAACGTGGTCTTCGGGGGCATACGCTCGCCGCCGTGCGCGGTGGCCTCGATCTGGGCCACGGTCGCCGGGCGCAGCAGCACCCCGGCCTGGGCGTCGCCTGACGCCACCGCCGCCCGCACGTTGTCGACCCCGTGCTGGAACCGCAGCTCGTGGGGCGGCAGGGCGGCCAGGGCCACGTCGAGCCGGGCCGAGTCGAGGTCGCGGGCGTCGGCCAGCGCCTCGGGTCGGGGGCGCAGCAGCGCCTCGCCGGTGGCGGTGATCACGCCGAGGGCGCCGGCCTCGTCCATGGCCGCCGTCAGGGGCACGCCGGCCGGCGGGGCGCCGATGGGCTCGAACCAGGGGTCGAGCGCGGCCACCAGGTCGAACCCGGCGGGCAGGCCCGACACCAGCCGGTGGATGGCCCGCACGGTCAGCTCGTCCTCGACCAGCTCGACCAGGTAGGCCAGCGTGGCGGCCGCCGGACCGGGGTCGCCCTCGGACGCCCGCCGCTCGCCCAGGTAGGCGAGCGAGGTCTCGTAGCGGTGGTGACCGTCGGCGATGACCACCGGCTGGTCGGCCACCGCCTCGGCGATGGCGGCGCAGGTCGCCGGGTCGTCCACCACCCACACGGTGTGGACGACCCCCTCGCCGTCGTCGACCTCGGCGGTGGGGGGCCCGCCGGTGGGCAGTAGGTCGGTCAGCCCCTTGGCCAGCGACAGCCCCCAGATGGCCGACGTGTTGGCCCGGGTGGCCCGCAGCAGGTCGAGGCGGTCGCTGCGGGCCTTCGGGGTGGTGAGCTCGTGGGGGAGGATGTCGGTACCCGGGGGGGTCAGCTCGAGCGCCCCGATCACGCCGGTCGTGTGGCGGGCCACGCCGGCGTCGTCGGCGTAGGCCATGCGGTAGACGGTGAAGGTGGGGCGGTCGTCGGTGACCAGCACGCCGTCGCGGCGCCACCCGTCGAACAGGGTGCGAGCGGTGGCGTAGGCGTCGGCCCCGCCCTCGGGCACCGGCAGGTCCACGCGCACGGCGTTGTGGGGGTCGCGCCCGGCCAGCTCGGCCCGCTGGGCGTCGTCGATCACGTCGTAGGGCGGGCTGATCACGACACCGAGCTCGACCCGGCCCGGGTCGTAGCGGATGCCG
>DASXRH010000660.1:0-4677 GCA_036506715.1 Acidimicrobiales bacterium | reverse complement strand
AGTCGAGCGCCTCCTCGCAGCTCATGGCCAGCACGTCGGCGATGTTCTTGTCCTTGAACGTGATGTCGAGCGTGTCGCGGTTGTAGCGGGCGCCCTTGCACACCTCGCACGGCACGTACACGTCGGGCAGGAAGTGCATCTCGATCTTGATGGTGCCGTCGCCGGCGCACGCCTCGCACCGGCCCCCGCTGACGTTGAAGCTGAACCGCCCGGGCAGGTAGCCCCGCACCTTGGCTTCGTGGGTCTGGGCGAAGAGCTTGCGGATGTGGTCGAACACGCCCGTGTAGGTGGCGGGGTTGGACCGGGGGGTGCGGCCGATGGGCGACTGGTCGATGTCGATGACCTTGTCGAGGTGGCCGATGCCGTCGATGCCGGTGTGGAGGCCGGGCGGCGTCTTGGACCGGTACACCTTCTGCATCAGCGACCGGTAGAGGATGTCGTTGACCAGCGTGGACTTGCCCGACCCCGACACGCCGGTGACCGCTACGAAGCAGCCGAGCGGGAACTCGACGTCGATGTTCTTGAGGTTGTGCTCGCGGGCGCCCCGGATCTTGAGCCACCGGTCGCCGGTGGGCCGCCGTTTCTCGGGCACCGGGATCGACCGCTTGCCGGCCAGGTACTGGCCCGTGAGCGACCGGCGGTTGCGCAGCAGCTGCTTGACCGTGCCGGTGTGGACGATCTCGCCGCCGTGCTCGCCGGCACCCGGCCCGATGTCGACCACGTGGTCGGCCACCTTGATCGTCTCCTCGTCGTGCTCGACCACGAGGACGGTGTTGCCCAGCTCGCGCAGGCGGATGAGCGTGTCGATCAGCCGCCGGTTGTCGCGCTGGTGCAGCCCGATCGACGGCTCGTCGAGCACGTACAGCACCCCGACCAGGCCCGACCCGATCTGCGACGCCAGCCGGATGCGCTGGGCCTCGCCGCCGGCCAGCGTGGCCGAGCTGCGCGACAGGGTGAGGTAGTCGAGCCCCACGTCGAGCAGGAAGCCCATGCGGGCGTTGATCTCCTTGACCACTCGCTCGGCGATGAGCCGATCGCGCTCGGACAGGGTCAGCGCCGCCAGCGCCTTGGCGGCCTCGCCGATGGACATGTCGGCGATCTCGGAGATGGAGTGGCCGTCGATCGTGACCGCCAGCGCGAGCGGCTTGAGCCGGGAGCCGCCGCACGCGGGGCACGGCACCTCACGCATGTAGCCCTCGATCTGCTCGCGGGCCGTGTCGGACTCGGCCTCGGCGTGCCGGCGCTGCAGGTACGGGATCACGCCCTCGTAGGAGGCGTGGTAGGTGCGCTCGCGGCCGTAGCGGTTCTTGAACCGCACCCACACCTTGTCGACGCCCTTGCCGTAGAGGACGGCCTGGCGCTGCTTGGCCGGCAGCGACGAGAACGGGGCGTTCATGTCGATGCCCACCTCGTCGGCCACCGCCACCACCAGCCGCTGGAAGTAGCGCTGGTGGCCGCCCGCCCACGGGGCGATGGCGCCGTCCTCGAGGCTGAGGTCGGGGTCGGGCACGATCAGCTCGGGGTCGACCTCGTAGCGGGTGCCGAGGCCGTCGCATGTCTCGCAGGCGCCGTAGGGCGAGTTGAACGAGAAGTTGCGGGGCGACAGCTCGTCGAACGACCCGTGGCCGTTGGGGCAGGCCAGGTGCTGGCTGAACGTGAGCGTCTCGGGGCCGGCCTGGTCGGCGTCGCCCTCGTCGTGGCGGTCGCTCTCGCCCCCGCCGGGCACCCGGTCGGCGCCGTCGCCGTTGCGGGGGACGATCTGCACCTCGGCCACGCCGTCGGCCAGCTTGAGGGCGGTCTCCAGCGAGTCGGTGAGCCGGCGCTCGATGCCGTCGCGCCGCACCAGCCGGTCGACGATGACCTCGATGGTGTGCTGCTCGTACCGGGCCAGCTCGACCCGCTCGGACGTCTCGCGCACCTCGCCGTCGACCCGGGCCCGGGCGAAGCCCTGGGCGGCCAGGTCGGCCAGCAGCGTCTCGTAGGTGCCCTTGCGGCCCCGCACCACCGGCGCCAGCACCTGGAACCGGGTGCCGTCGGGCAGCTCCATGATGCGGTCGACGATCTGCTGGGGGGTCTGCCGCGTGACCTCGGCCCCGCACTCGGGGCAATGGGCCACACCGATGCGGGCGTACAGCAGCCGCAGGTAGTCGTAGACCTCGGTGATGGTGCCCACGGTCGAGCGCGGGTTGCGGGAGGCGCTCTTCTGGTCGATCGAGATGGCCGGCGACAGGCCCTCGATGAAGTCGACGTCGGGCTTGTCCATCTGGCCCAGGAACTGGCGGGCGTAGGCCGACAGCGACTCGACGTAGCGCCGCTGGCCCTCGGCGTAGATCGTGTCGAACGCCAGGGACGACTTGCCCGACCCCGACAGCCCGGTGAACACGATCAACCTGTCCCGGGGCAGCTCGAGGCTGACGTTGCGGAGGTTGTGCTCTCGGGCACCCCGGATCACCAGCGAATCAGCCACGGCACACCAGGCTATCGCCGTACGACAACCACGGAACGCATGTTCGCCCACCGGGACGGACGGCCCGCCCGACCGGGGGTGCCGGGCTCGGCTGCGGATGACGTCGGCCTGACCCCCCGGGCGCCCTCAGGACAGGTCGCCCACCTGCTCGGCGTACCGGGGGTCGGCCAGGTGGTCGGCGATCTGGCGCAGCGTCCATGCGTCGGCGCGCGGGGCGTCCCACGCGGCCGGGCCGGCCGCCCGGTAGCGCAGCTCGAACGTGCGGGCCAGGCGCCGCAGCCGCTGGCCGGCCTCGGCCAGATCGGCCTCGCCGAACGGGGCCCGGTCGGCCTCGGTCGTCACCGCGCTGCCGTGCCACCGGTCGTCCTCGCCGGGCTCGCCCGCCAGCAGCGCCTCCACCTGGGCCAGGTGGTCGACGAGGTGGTCGGCGGTGCGCCGGATCGCCTTGTGGGGGGTGTAGGCCCGCTCGCCGTCGTCGGCCAGCCGGGGCCGCCCGTCCCAGGCCAGCCAGGTGCGGGCCAGGGCGAGGGTTCGTTCGACGGCGGCCACGACGGCGGCGGCGGGGTTGGCAGTGCCGGTGGCGGTGTCGGTGTCGGTGTCGGTGGGCATGCCGGGAACGTACGGCCACGACGTTTCGGTCCGCACCGAAACGTCGTCGCGGTACGGTCGGCGCCATGGGTACCGACTTCGCCGCCGTGGCCGGCCTGCTGGGCCACCCCGCCCGCTCGGCGATGGTCGACGCGCTGATGAGCGGCGAGGCGCTCACCGCCGGACAGCTGGCCGAGGCGGCCGGCGTCGGCCGGTCGACCGCCAGCGGCCACCTGGCCCGGCTGGTCGCCGGCGGGCTGGTGGCGGTGGCGGCCCGGGGCCGGCACCGGGTGCACCGGCTGGGCGGCCCCGACGTGGCCGAGGCGCTGGAGGCGCTGGCCCGCATCTGCCCGCCCACCCCGGTGCGGTCGCTGCGCCACGCCGGCGACCGCGACGCGCTGGGCCACGCCCGCACCTGCTACGACCACCTGGCCGGCGCCGTGGGCGTCGCCCTCACCGACGCGCTGGAGGGCCGGGGCTGGATCGGCCCCGCGGCCGGCGGCTACGCCCTCTCCCCCGCCGGCGAGGCCGGGCTGGTGGGCGCCGGCGTCGACGTGGCCGGGGCCCGGGCCGCCCGCCGGGCCTTCGCCCGGCCCTGCCTGGACTGGACCGAGCGCCGCCCCCACCTGGCCGGGGCCCTGGGCGCCGCCGTGGCCGCCCGCGCGCTCGCGGCCGGCTGGGTGCGGCGCCGGGCCGGGCGCGGCGTGGCCGTCACGCCCGCGGGGCGGGACGTGCTGGCCGGGGTGTTCGGCGTGCCCGCGGCCGTGCTGGACGACGGGACGGTCAGACACCCGCCTCGCGCAGCTCGCGCTTGAGCTCGTTGACCTCGTCGCGCAGCCGGGCCGCGTACTCGAAGCGCAGGTCGGCAGCCGCCTCGTGCATCTCCTCCTCCAGCGTCTGGATGAGCCGGCCCAGCTCGGTGGGCGGCAGGTCGATCAGCTCGTCGCGCAGCCGCTGGGCCGCCCCCGGCCGGCCGCGGCGCCGGCCCTGGCCCGGCACCGGCGCCCCCTCGGCCGGGCGCAGGTGGGCGAGGATGTCGTTGACGGCCTTGCGGATGGTCTGGGGCTCGATGCCGTGCTCGGCGTTGTAGGCCAGCTGCAGCTGGCGGCGCCGTTGGGTCTCGCCCAGGGCCCGGCGCATCGAGTCGGTCACCGTGTCGGCGTACATGATCACCTGGCCGTCGACGTTGCGGGCGGCCCGGCCGATGGTCTGGACGAGCGACGTCTCGCTGCGGAGGAAGCCCTCCTTGTCGGCGTCGAGGATGGCCACCAGCGCCACCTCGGGCAGGTCGAGGCCCTCCCGCAGCAGGTTGATGCCCACCAGCACGTCGAACTCGCCGAGGCGGAGGGCCCGCAGGATCTCGATGCGCTCGATGGTGTCGATGTTGGAGTGCAGGTAGCGGACTTTGACTCCCATCTCCTCGAGGTAGTCGGTCAAGTCCTCGGCCATGCGCTTGGTGAGGGTGGTGACCAGGATCCGCTCCTTGCGCTCGACCCGGCCGCGGATCTCCTCGAGCAAGTCGTCCACCTGGCCCTCGATCGGCTTGATCACGATCTCGGGATCGACCAGGCCGGTGGGCCGGATGATCTGCTCGACGATCACCCCCTGGGTCTGCCGCAGCT
>DASXRH010000659.1:0-4189 GCA_036506715.1 Acidimicrobiales bacterium | reverse complement strand
GGTGAGGACCACCACCACGTGGGGCTCGAGCGCGGCCCGGCAGGCCGGGTCGTCGACCGTGCTGGCGGCGGCGGCCACCACCGCAGGGGTCGGGCCGGCGAGTGCGCCGAGCAGGTGGTCGGCCTCCCAGTGGTGGAGCGCGGCGACCCCCTCGGCGGCGGCGAGGTCCCGGCCGGTGATGCCCCGCTCGGCCGCCAGGTCCTCGTCGCTGTCGCGCAGGGGGCGGCCGAGGCGGCCGGCCAGGGCCGTGGCCACGGTCGTCTTGCCCACCGCCATCGGCCCGACCACCACCAGGTGGCGTGCCGCCGCTGTGTTCCCGTCCATGATCGGGGTCATACCAGGTGGCGGGGAGGCGACGGTAGTGTCTCGCACCGCATGTCGAGAGGCGACCATGCCGGGCGAGCGGCGCGGGGAGGGCGAACGGCCGCCGTGATCCCGGCCTGGAACGAGGCCACCACCGTCGGCGCCGTGGTCTACGCCGCGCTCGACGCCCGCCGGGTCGACGAGGTGGTCGTGGTCGACAACGCCTCGACCGACGCCACCGCCGCCGCGGCCGCCGCGCACGGCGCCCGGGTGGTGCGGGAGCCCAGGCCCGGCAAGGGCGAGGCGCTGCGGGCGGGCGTGGCCGCCGTCGCCGACGCCGACGTGGTCGTGTTCCTCGATGCCGACCTGGTGGGCCTACGCCCGGGCCACATCGACGACCTGGTGGCGGCCGTGCGGGCCGGTGGCGCCGCCATGGCCTGCGGCCTGTTCGACCGGGGCCCGGTGGCCAACGCCATCTTCCTCGCCAGCCTGCCGGTCCTCACCGGCCAGCGGGCGGTGCGGCGCGAGCTGTTCGACGCCCTCGACCTGGCCGACGTGCGGGGCTACCGGGTGGAGGCGGCGCTGAACAGCCTGGTGGCCCGGCGGGGCCTCGAACGCCACGACGTGGTGCTGGCCGGCCTGTGGCACCGCACCAAGGAGGAGAAGCTGGCCAGCCCGGCCATGGGCCGGGCCCGCAAGCTGGTCATGCTGGGCAGCGCGTGCTGGGGCTACCTGCGCTTCGCGGTGGCACGGCGCCTGCCGCAGCCGGCCGGCTGACCCGCAGCCGGCGGTCCGTCAGCCCGGCTCCCACGGGTGGGCCCGGGGCTCGTCGTACAGCACGCCCACATCCTCGCCGGCGATGGCCCGGTTGGCGTGGGCCAGCCACTGGTCGGCCCCGGCCAACGGCTGGGGCATCGCGTCGGGGGCGAACCAGCCCACGCCCCGGGTCTCCAGCGGGTGGGCGGCCAGCTCGCCGCCCATGGCCCGGCACAGGAACACCAGGCTGTAGAGCGGGACGGTCGTGAACCCGAGGCGCAGGCCGTCGAGCAGGGCGAGGAGGCGGACGGGCTCGCACTCGATGCCGGTCTCCTCGTGGACCTCCTTCACCGCGATCTCGCTGGCCGAGTAGCCCACGTCGGCCCACCCGGTGGGATAGAGCCAGATGCCGCTGTCGGCCCGCTGGACCAGCAGGATCTCGCCGGCGTCGTTGTGGACCACCGCCCCGACCGCCACCTTGGGGGTGATGTAGCCGGCCACGCCCTCGCCCACGCCCTTCATCCACTCGTCGACGTAGTGCTCGGCGTCGAACTCGGCGTCGGCCTGGGCGGCGGCCCGGATGTCGCCGGCCACCGCCAGCACCTCGTCGAACCGCTCGCGCTCGTAGAGGCTCTGGGTGAACCCCAGCCCGGTGCGGGCGATCCCCGACAACGCCTCGGCCCACCGGATCAGGTCCTGGCGGGACGGCGGGGGGCGGCGGCTCACGGGCCCGACGTTACCGGTCGGCCCCGGCGCCGATATCTCGCCGACCGCGTCGACGCAACCGACACGCTGCGCGTCGGCGGCAGTAGATTGCCGGACGTCGGCACGCCGGGGGGTGGCCATGCGAGGGGTGCGAGGGTGGGGCCGGTGGCTGGCCGCGCCCGTGGTCGTGGCGGCCGGCCTCGGGGCCGGGACGGCGCCGGGGGCGGCCCAGGCGGCCGAACCGGCGGTCACGCTGACCCCGGCGACCGGGTTGGTCGACGGCGACACGGTCACGATCAGCGCCACGGGGCTGGCGCCCGCATCGTCGTTCGCCGTCCTGCAGTGTGCGGCGGATCCCGCCGGCGGCGACTACTACGACAGCTGCGACACCGACGACACCCGGTTCCTCTCGGCCGACCCCGGCGGGGCATTGACGACCACGCTGCGGGTCGACGTCCACCTCGCCCTCAGCGGAGGGGGACCGGCCGTCGACTGCCGGCCCGCCGGCGCCTGCGTGATCAGGCTGGCCGGCGCCCCCGGCGACTTGTCGGCCCCGCTGGCCTTCGACCCCGACGCCCCGGCGGCCCCGGCCCCCACGCTCACGGTCGACCCGGCCACCGATCTGGTGGACGGCCAGACGGTGACCGTGCAGGCCGCGGGCCTGGTGTGGACGCAGTCGGCGGTCGTGATCGAGTGCGCCGCCGGGTCCACGTCGTCGGCCGGCTGCGACTTCGACACCATCGAGTACGTCGACGTCGGGGCCGACGGCACGGCGGCGGCCAGCGTCCGCGTCAACGCGCTGCTGGCCACCGCGGACGGCACCGTCGACTGCCGCCTGCCGGGGGCCTGCGTGCTGGCGGTCACGCCCGACTACGGGCGGACGCCCGAGCGCATCGGCACCGCCCCGCTGGCCTTCGACCCCGACGGCCAGGTCCAGCTGGCCACCCTCGGGGCCACGCCCGACACCGACCTGGTCGACGGCCAGACCGTCACCGCCGCCGGCACCGGGTACACCGACGGCTTCCTCAGCCTGTTCCAGTGCGGCGACGACGGCGCCGGCGAGCGCTGTGAGTACCTCGACTTCGCGGCGGCCGCGCCCGATGGCACGTTCAGTGCGCCGGTCAAGGTCCGGGCCGTGCTCGACCTCGACGGCACCGGCGATCTCTTCGACTGCCGCACCAGCGCCCAGCCGTGCGTGCTGGTCGCCACCACGACGTCGCCCGAGTCGGCCCGGGCGGGCCGGGCGCCGCTCCACTTCCGGCCCGACGGCCCGCTCGAGCCCGGGCCCGCCCTGACCGTCAGCCCCGGCGGCCCGCTGGGCGACGAGGCGTCGATCACCGTCACCGGCACCCGCTTCACCCCCGACGGCTACGCGTCGGTCCAGGTGTGCCGCATCGACGACGGCTCGGCGTGCGACCCCCAGGCGTACAGCCAGGTCACCCCCGACCATGCCGGGACGTTCACCGTCGACCTCGGCGTGGCCGCCACCTTCACCGACTGGCGGGGCCAGTCCGTCGACTGCCGCGCCGCGCCCGGGTGCCAGGTGACGGGCATCGACGGACCCCGCAACCGCCGCGGCAGCGCGCCGCTGAGCTTCGCCCCGGCCAGCACCGAGATCGAGCGCTACCTCGACCCTGTGTTCGCGGACGTCGACATCACCGCCGACGTGCCCTACCGCACCGCCACCACCGCCGCCGGCCAGTCGGTCGGGCTCACCCTCGACGTGTACCAGCCGACGGGCGACACCGAGACCACCCGACCAGCCATCGTGTGGCTGCCCGGCGGCTGGTTCCGCCCGCTCGGCGCCCAGGAGATGTCGCCCCAGATCGCGACCGCCTTCGCCCGCCGGGGCTACGTCGTGATCGTGCCCGACTACCGCCAGCGGCCGGCCCTGCAGTGCTGCCCGACCGGCGACGTCACCGGGGTCACCAACGCCCTGCTCGACGCCCACGCAGACGGCCGGGCGGCGGTGGCGTGGGTGCGCAGCCACGCCGCCGACTACGGCATCGACGACCGGGCCATCGTGGCCGGCGGGTCCGACGCCGGGGCCGCCACCGCCCTCGACCTGGCCCATCTGCCGGGCCAGATGGGCGTCTCCGGCTCGCCCCCGGTGGCCGCGGCCGTGGCCGTGGCCGGCGTCGACCTCGGCCGGCCCGACCCCGGCGAGCCGCCGGTCATCGCCTTCCACGACGCCGAGGACCGCACCGCGCCCCTCCACCTCTCCGAGTGGGGCTGCGCCCGGGCACGCAGCCTGGGCACGCGGTGCGACACGGTCGGCTACCAGGGCGTCTACACCGGCATCGCCCAGGCCCGCCAGCGCGACGTGGTCAGCCGGTCCGCCCAGCTCCTGGCCGACACCGTGCTGGCCCCGCTGGGCTACGACGTGCCCACCGTCGGGCCGGCGACGCTGCCGGTGACAGCCGGC
>DASXRH010000658.1:0-4947 GCA_036506715.1 Acidimicrobiales bacterium | reverse complement strand
ACGCCTACGTCGAGGCCGTCGCCGGGCTGCGGTCGGGCCGGCACGTCATGGTGTTCAGCGACGGGGTCCCCGTGGCCGACGAGGTCGCCCTCAAGCGCGAGGCAGCCGAGCGGGGCCGGCTGGTCATGGGGCCCGACTGCGGGACGACCATCCTCGGCGGCGTGGGGCTGGGCTTCGCCAACGTCGTCGTGCCCGGCCCGGTGAGCCTGGTGGCCGCCTCCGGGACCGGGGCCCAGCAGGTGTGCGCGCTGCTCGACGGGGCCGGCATCGGGGTCCGCCACGTGGTTGGCGTCGGCGGCCGGGACCTGTCGGCGGCCGTGGGCGGGGCCTCCACCCTGGCGGCCCTGGCCCTGCTCGACGACGACCCCGACACCGAGGTCATCGCCGTCGTGTCCAAGCCCCCTGACCCCGACGTGGCCGAGGCGGTGGCGAAGGCGGCCGCCGCCTGCCGCGCCCCGGTGGTGCTGGCCCTGGTGGGCCCGGGCCGGCCCACCCTCACCGACGCCTGCGCCGCCCTCGCCGAGGCCGTCGGCGCCCCCTTCCCCGAGCCCCGGTCGTGGGCCCCGGAGACCCCGACCGCCCCCCGCAACGGGACCGTGCTCGGGTTGTTCTCCGGCGGGACCGACGCCGCCGAGGCCCGGGCGGTGCTCGGCCCCGGGCCCACCGTCCTCGACCTCGGCGACGACGAGCTCACCGCCGGCCGGCCCCACCCCATGATCGAGCCCGCCCTGGTGGCCGAGCGCCTGGCCGCGGCCGCGGCCGCGGACGGGCCGGGCGTGGTCCTGCTCGACGTCGTGCTCGGCCACGGCGCCCATCCCGACCCCGCCGGCGTGCTGGCACCCGCCGTCCGGGAGGCGGTCGCCGCCGGGGTGGCCGCCGTCGTGGCCCTCGTGGGCACCGCGGGCGACCCCCAGGGCCTCGACGCCCAGGCCGCCACGCTGACCGCGGCCGGCGCCGCGGTCCACCGCAGCAACGCCCGGGCTGCCGCCCTCGCCGCCGCACTCGCCGCCGGGGGATCGCCGCCGTGAGCCCGCTGGCCGACCTGCTCACCGCCCCCGAGACGGTCGTCACCGTCGGGGCGCCCACCCTGGACGAGGCCCTGGTGGCCCAGGGTGTGGCCACCGTGCCCGTCGACTGGCGGCCGCCGCCGGCCGGGGCCGCGGGGGCCGTCGCCGCCGTCACCGCCGATCCGCGGCTGGCCGCCGCCAACGAGACGGCCATCGCCCGCATGACTTCCGTCCGCCCCCACCTGGTCGACGTCCGGCCGGCGGCCGAGCTGGTCGGCATCGGCCGCCACCAGCTGCTCCACGCCGGGCCGCCGCTCGACTGGGACGCCGCCTCGGGCCCGATGCGGGGCGCCGTCGTCGGCGCCTGCCTGTACGAGGGGTGGGCCGCCACCCCCGACGCCGCCGAGGCGCTGGCCGCCTCCGGTGCCATCGACCTCGCCCCCTGCCACGACCACGCCGCCGTCGGGCCGATGGCCGGCGTCGTCAGCCCGTCGATGCCCATGTGGGTCCTCGACGACGGCGCCGGTCGCACCAGCCGCAGCACCCTCAACGAGGGGCTGGGCAAGGTCCTGCGCTACGGCGCCTACGGCGGCGCCGTCACCGACCGCCTGCGCTGGATGGGCGAGGTGCTGGGGCCCACGATGGCCGCCGGGCTGCGGCGCCACGGGCCCGTCGACGTCGGCGCGCTCATCGCCTCGATGGTGGCCATGGGCGACGAGGGCCACAACCGCAACCGGGCCGGCACGTCGCTGCTGGTCCGGGCGCTGGCCCCCGACCTGGTCCGGGCCACTGCCGACCCGGGCGGGCCGACCACCGACGCCGTGGCCGACGCCCTCGCCTTCGTGGACGCCAACGACCACTTCCTGCTCAACGTTGTCATGGCCGCCGGCAAGCTGGTGGCCGACGCGGGGCGGGACGTCCCGGGCGCCACCGTGGTGGTGGCCATGGCCCGCAACGGCACCGACTTCGGCATCCGCACGTCCGGCACCGGCGACCGCTGGTTCACCGCCGCGGCCGCGGTGCCCGACGGCCTCTACCTGGGCGGGTACGGTCCCGGGGACGCCAACGCCGACATCGGCGACTCGGCCATCACCGAGACGGTGGGGCTGGGCGGGTTCGCCATGGCCGGTGCGCCGGCCATCGTGGCGCTCGTCGGCGGCGAGGTGGGCGACGCACGGCGGTGGACCGAGCTGATGTACGAGCTGACGTTGACCGAGCACCCGACCTGGGCGCTGCCGGCCCTCGGGTTCCGGGGGGTGCCGTTCGGCATCGACGTGCTGCGGGTCGTCCGCACCGGCGAGCCGCCCATCATCAACACCGGCATCGCCGGACGGGTCGCGGGCACCGGCCAGGTGGGCGCCGGCCTGGTCCGCCCCCCGCTGGCCTGCTTCACGGCCGCGCTCGCGGCCCGGGAGTCCGCCCGGTGAAGCCGCCGCCGTTCACCTACCACCGCCCGGGCACCGTCGAGGAGGCGGCCCAGCTGCTGGCGGACCTGGGCGAGGAGGCCAAGGTCATCGCCGGCGGCCAGAGCCTGGTCCCGTTGCTCAACTTCCGCCTGGCCGCCCCCGACCACCTGGTGGACGTCAACCACGTGGCCGGGCTCGACCGGCTGGCCGCCGGGCCCGGCGGCGTCGAGGCCGGTGCGACGGTGCGCGACGCCCGCCTGCTGCGGGACGCGGCGGTGGCCGAGGCCCACCCGCTGCTGGTGGAGGCGACGGGCTGGATCGCCCACCCGGTGATCCGCAACCGGGGGACCGTGTGCGGGTCGCTGGCCCACGCCGACCCCGCCGCCGAGCTACCGGCGGTGCTGGCCGCGGTGGGCGGGGAGGTCGAGGCCGTCGCCTGGCGCGGCGGCCGGCTGACCACCCGGCGCGTGGCGGCCGCCGACCTGTTCACCGGCCCGCTGCAGACCACCCTGGACGCCGACGAGCTGGTGGTGGCGGCCCGGTTCCCCGCCACCGGACCCCGCACCGGCGGGGCGGTCGAGGAGCTGGCCCGCCGGCACGGCGACTACGCGCTGGCCGGCGTCGTCCTCACGGTCACGGTCGACGGCGACGGTGCCCCCGTCCAGGGGCGGGCGGCCTACCTGTCGTGCGCGCCGACACCGGTCGTCGTCGACCTGGCCCCGGCGCTGGCCGGCGGGGCGGGCGCCGTGCGCGACCTGGTGGCCGCGGCGCTCGACCCCACCGACGACATCCACGCCACCGGCGCCTACCGCCGGCACCTGGCGGCCACGCTCACGGTCCGGGCGCTCGACCGGGCCCTGGCCCGCGCCCGCACCCCATCGGAGGTCCCGGCATGAGCGAGCGGATCATGAGCACGGTGCGGTACCCGGCACGACGTGCCGATCGCTCGGTGCGTGCATCCCGACGGGTGCACCCGTGAGCGCCGACGAGCGGCACGAGGTCGTGCTGACCGTGAACGGCACGGTGCGGTCGGCCCGGGTGCCGGCCCGGCGCCTGCTGTCCGACCTGCTGCGCCACGACCTGCGCCTGACCGGCACCCACGTCGGTTGCGAGCACGGGGTGTGCGGTGCCTGCACGGTGCTGGTCGAGGGCGAGCCGGTGCGGTCGTGCCTGACCTTCGCGGTCATGGTCGACGGCGCCGCCGTCACCACGGTCGAGGGCCTGGCCGGCCCCGACGGCGAGCTGGGACCGGTGCAGCGCGCGTTCCGCGAGTGCCATGGCCTCCAGTGCGGGTTCTGCACACCGGGCTTCCTGCTGCTGGCCACCGAGCTGCTGGCCCGCTCGCCCGACCCGAGCGACGACGAGATCACCGACGCACTCGGCGGCAACCTGTGCCGCTGCACGGGCTACGTCAACATCGTCCGCTCGGTGCGGCGGGCGGCGGAGCTGGGCGCGTGAGCACCCGCTGGTTCGGCGAGCGGGTCGAGCGGCGCGAGGACCAGCGCCTGCTCACCGGCGCCGGCCGCTACCTCGACGACGCCGGCCACGACGCGCTGGCCGTGGCCTTCGTGCGCAGCCCCCACGCTCACGCCCGGGTGACCGGCGTCGACGTGAGCGGCGCGCTCGACGTCGACGGGCTGGTCGCCGTCTACACGTGGGACGACCTGCCCGGCCGCCTGGCCGACCCGCTGCCCCTGCTCATCCCCCACCCCGACCTGAGCCACCCCCGCACCCAGCACGCGCTGGCCCGGGGCGAGGTCAACCACGTGGGCGAGGCGGTGGTCATGGTGGTGGCGACCGACCGCTACCTGGCCGAGGATGCCGCCGAGCGCATCGTGGTCGACTACGAGCCGCTGCCCGCCGTCGTCGGCATCGACGCCGCCCGGGCCGCGGCCCGCCTGGTCCACGAGGACGTGCCCGGCAACGTCGCCGCCGTCACCACCCAGGAGCTGGGCGACGCCCGGGCCGCCATCGCCGCCGCCCCCCGGGTGCTGGAGCTCGACCTCGAGATCGAGCGGTCGCTGTCGTCGCCGCTCGAGGGCCGCGGCGTCCACGCCCGCTGGGACGCCGACGACGGGCGCCTGCGGCTGCGCACCTCGACCCAGACGTCGACCGGGGTGCGGGCGGCGGTGGCCAACATCCTGGACCTGCCCGACGTGGCGGTCGACGTCGTGACCCCCGACGTGGGCGGCGGGTTCGGCACCAAGGTCGTCCACCCCTTCCCCGAGGAGGTGCTGGTGCCGTGGGCGGCCATGGCGCTCGGCCGTGAGGTCAAATGGGTCGAGGACCGCTACGAGCACTTCGTGTCGGCCACCCACGAGCGGGGCCAGACCCACCACGTCCGGGTCGGCTTCGACGACGCCGGCACCGTCCTCGGGATGGAGGTCGAGTTCTGGCACGACACCGGGGCCTACACGCCCTACGGGATCGTGCTGCCGATCATCACCGCCACCCAGCTCCCCGGCCCGTACCGGCACCGCAACTACCGGGTCACGTTCACGTCGCTCTACACCAACACCGTCACGGTGACCCCG
>DASXRH010000657.1:0-6793 GCA_036506715.1 Acidimicrobiales bacterium | reverse complement strand
CGGTCGACGAGCTGGCCGAGAGGGAGGGGAGGGCCGGCGGCACGGGGGAAGCGACTGGCGGCGGCACGTGAGAGCGCTCGTGGCGGACAGGGGCGTGGCGTCGAGGGCGTCGGGCTCGGGCGCGGTCCCGTAGGCGCAGATCTCGCTCCACGTAGCCGGGGAGGTCGACGCTCGTCGTGATGAGCACGGGCGGACGCTAGGACGGGCCGCGGCCGGAGGTGCTGTCATGGTGCGCATGCACCCTGCCCCGCCCCCGGGCCGGCCGACGACCCGCCGGGCCTTCCTGGCCGGCGGCGCCGCGCTGGCGGGGCTGGTGGCCGCCGGCTGCTCGTCCGGCGACGGCGGCGACGGTGGCGGCGCGGCGGACCGGTCGCCGGGCACCGGTCCCGGGGCGGGATCGTCGCCGGCCTCGTCGGCAGCGGCCGCCGCCGACGGACCGCCCACCCTCACGGCCGCCGACTTCGACGGGCTCGGCGTGTGCCGGCTCACTCCCGAGCAGACCGCCGGGCCCTTCTACACCGACGTCGGCCTCGTGCGCCGGGACATCACCGAGGGACTTGCCGGCCAGCCGCTGCGCCTCGGCGTCCGGGTCGTCGACCGGGACTGCCGGCCGGTGCCCGGCGCCGTGGTCGACGTGTGGCACACCGACGTCGACGGCGACTACTCGGCGTTCACCGACCAGGCGGGCGGCGGCGACGACGCCGGGCCTGGCACCACGTTCCTGCGGGGCACCCAGGTGGCCGACGACCAGGGCATCGTCGAGTTCGCCACCAACTACCCGGGCTGGTACCGGGGCCGGGCCGTGCACATCCACGCCAAGGTGCGGGTCGACGACGAGACCGTGCTGACCACCCAGCTGTATTTTCCCGACGACCTGAGCGACGAGGTCCAGTCGGCCGGCCCCTACGCCGCCCACGGCGAGCGCGACACCCGCAACGCCGACGACGGCATCGCCGGCGATCCCGCGGCCAAGGGCACCCTGCTGGCCACGTCGGCCACCGCCGGCATCACGCAGGGCCTCATCGTGGTGGGCGTGCACTAGAAGGCCAGCGTGGCCGGGTCGACGTTGGCGCCGCACAGCACCACCGCCACCCGCTCGCCGGGGTCGGCGACGGCCCCGGTGGTGAGGGCGGCCAGCGCGGCGGCACCGGCCGGCTCGGTGGCGATCCGCAGGGCGGACCACAGCCGGCGCTGGGCGTCGACCATGTCGTCGTCGCCCACCACCACGATCCGCTCGACCCACCGGGCGGCGGCCGCGTAGGTCAGGTCGCCGACCCGGCGGGCGCCGAGGGCGTCGCTGCCGAGGCCCGACACGTCGACGTCGACCGGGCCGCCGGCGGCCAGGGCGGCGTCCATGGCCCGGCAGCCGACCGTCTCGACTCCCACCAGCGGCACATCGCCCCGGAGCCAGCAGGCGGTGCCGCCGATCAGCCCGCCGCCGCCCACCGCCACCACCACCCGGTCGACGTCGGCCTGGCCGGCCAGCTCGCGGCCCAGGGTGCCGGCGCCGGTCACCATCTCGGGCTGGTCGAAGGCGTGGAGGAAGCGGGCGCCGGTCTCTGCCGCCCGGGTCCGGCTGGCGGCCAGGGCGTCGTCGTAGAGCCCGGGGACGACCTCGACCTCGGCGCCCAGCGACCGCAGCCGGGCCAGCTTGGCCGGGGCGGTCGTGTCGGGCACGAACACCGTGGCTGTCACGCCGAGCCGGCGGGCGGCGTAGGCCGCGGCGACGCCGTAGTTGCCGCCCGAGGCGGCGACCACGCCGGCGGCCGGCAGGTCGTCGGCCAGCATCTGGAGATGGGCGCCCCGGGTCTTGAACGACCCCCCGTGCTGGACCATCTCGAGCTTGAGGACCAGGGGCGCCCGCCGGCCGGCCAGGCCCAGGTCGGCGGGGTCGACCGTGACGACCGGTGTCCTCCGGACCCAGGGGGCGAGGCGGTCGGCGGCCGCGTCGATCGCGGCGCGGGAGGGCAGCGGCGGGGTCATCGGCGCCGAGTCTCGCGACCGGCGGCGCCCCGCCCCAACGAGAAACTCGTGTGCGGGGACCCAGCCGGCGACCGGTAGCGTGGCGGTTCCGGCGGAGTCCCCCTCTGCCCGCTCGCCCGAGCTTCCCCCCGTCCCCCCGCGGAGGAACCCGTGTTCGCTCGCCTTGGCCGCTGGTGCTATCGACGCCGGTGGATCGTCGTCATCGCGTGGGTCGCCACGCTCATCGTCGGCTCCGCCGTGCTCGGCGTCGTCGGCACCAGCTCCCGGTCCGACTTCGACCTGCCCGACGTCGAGAGCCGGCGCGGCACCGACATCCTCGACGAGAACTTCGGCGGCGTCGGCGCCGGGTTCGGCGGCTCGGTCGTGTTCGAGGCCCGCCAGGGCGTCGAGGACCCGCAGGTCCGGGCCCGGATGAGCGAGGCCTTCGACCGCATCGCCGCCATCGACGGCATCACGGTGACCAGCCCGTACACCCCCGAGGGCGCCCAGCAGATCGCCCGCCAGGGCGACCAGGCGGGGAAGATCGCGTACGCCAGCATCGAGCTGCCCTCCGACAGCACGCAGGAGGAGGCGACCGACGTCGCCAAGGAGATCCGGGCCGACCTGCCCGACCACCTCGCGGGTGTCGACGTCCAGCTGGGCGGCGAGATCTTCGCCGACTTCGAGGCGCCGTCGTCCGAGGCCATCGGCATCGGCTTCGCGATCGTGATCCTCATCCTGGCCTTCGGCTCGGTGCTGGCCATGGGGTTGCCGATCGGGGTGGCGCTGGCCGGGATCGGCATCGGGACGGTGCTGGCCGGATTCCTCGGCCACCTGGTGGCCATGCCCGACTTCGCCTCGATCCTGGGGGTGATGATCGGCCTCGGGGTGGGCATCGACTACGCGCTGTTCATCGTCACCAGGTTCCGGGAGAACCTCCACGAGGGCCACGACATCGAGCGGGCCACGGTGGTGGCCATGGACACGGCGGGTCGGGCCGTGCTGTTCGCCGGCACCACCGTCGTCATCTCGCTGCTGGGCATGCTGGTGATGAACGTCAGCTTCATCACCGGCCTGGCGGTGGGCACCGCCGCGGTGGTGGCCACCACGCTGGTGGCGTCGCTCACGCTGCTGCCCGCCCTGCTCGGCTTCGCCGGGCAGCGGGTCGAGACGACCCGGTGGCGGGGCCTGATCGCCGCCGGCCTGGTGGCGCTGGCCCTGGTGGGCGTGGGCCTCAACGTCGGCGCCTTCGTGATCGGGCTGCCGCTGGCCGTCGTCGTGCTGCTGGCCGGTCTGGCCGTGCGGCCGCTCAAGCGCGAGGTGCCCCGCCGGGCCCGCCGCCCCCGCGACCAGACCGCCGCCTACCGGTGGAGCCGCCTCATCCAGCGTCGCCCGTGGCCGGCGTTCCTGGCCGGAGCCGTGGTGCTCGGCGTGCTGGCGCTGCCGGTGTTCGGCATGCGCCTCGGCTTCCCCGACGAGGGCAACTACCCGAAGGACACGTCGACCCGGAAGGCCTACGACATGCTGGCCGAGGGCTTCGGCCCCGGCTTCAACGGGCCGCTGGTGCTGGCCTCGCTGATGCCCGGCGGCGTCGACCAGGCCGACCTCGACCGGGTGACCACCGCGCTGGGCGAGGCCGACGGGGTCGCCTTCGCCAGCCCGGCCGTCACCAACGATCCGGCCGACCCCACCGCCGTCGTGTGGCGGGTCATCCCCACCACCGCCCCCCAGGACCAGGCCACCACCGACACGGTGGCCCGGCTGCGCGACGACGTGCTGCCCGCAGCCACCCGGGGCACCGGGCTGGACGTGGCGGTGGCCGGCTCGGTGGCCGTCGGCGTCGACTTCTCGACCTACCTGGCCGACCGGCTCGCCTGGTTCTTCGGCGCCGTGCTGGCGCTGTCGTTCCTGCTGCTCATGGTCGTGTTCCGGTCGGTCCTGGTGCCGCTCAAGGCGGTGGTCATGAACCTGCTGTCGATCGGCGCCGCCTACGGCGTGGTGGTGGCGGCGTTCCAGTGGGGCTGGGCGGGGCCGCTGCTCGGCGTCGACAGCGCCCCCATCGAGCCCTTCATGCCGATGATGCTGTTCGCCATCGTGTTCGGCCTGTCGATGGACTACGAGGTGTTCCTGCTCTCCCGGGTCAAGGAGGAGTGGGACCGCACCGGCGACAGCCACACCTCGGTGGCCGACGGCCTCGCCGCCACGGCACGGGTCATCACCGCGGCCGCGCTGATCATGGTGTTCGTGTTCGGCAGCTTCCTGCTGGAGTCCAACCGCACGGTCAAGCTGTTCGGCACCGGCCTGGCCACGGCCGTGCTGCTCGACGCCACGGTCGTGCGCATGCTGCTGGTGCCGGCCACGATGGAGCTGCTCGGCGACCGCAACTGGTGGCTGCCGCGGTGGCTGGACCGCCTGCTGCCCCGCATCGACGTCGAGGGCCATGCCCCGGTCGACGCCGCCGCGGGCGACGACACCGAGGAGCGCGAGCTCGAACCCGTCTGACGCACGCTCAGGTTTGGGCCCGTCGCGCCGTGGGCAGTCCTGTCCCAGTTAGTCGTCGCAGCGGGACCAACCGCTGCCGGGACGGGAGAGTGACAGTGGTCACATTCATCATCACCATGATCATCATCGGCGTCATCGCCGGCTACCTGGCCCGGCTACTGGTGCCGGGCCGCGATCCCATGTCCTTCGTCCAGACCGTGGTCCTGGGGGTCGTCGGGTCGTTCATCGGCGGGTTCCTCGGGTACGTCCTGTTCGGCAAGGACGTCGGCGAGGGGGCCCTGCAGGCCTCGGGCGTCGTCGGCTCCATCATCGGGGCGATCATCGCCCTGCTCGTGTACAACGCCGCCACCCATCGGGGCGTGGGTCGGCGCATCTGAGACGGCGCCACGCCCGATCGTCGACGCCCCGGCCGCCCACGACGGCCGGGGCGTTGGCGCGCCCGGGTCGGGAACCGCCCCCGGGTGCGGCATGATCGGGGAGTTCGTCCCACAGCCCTGGAGGAAGATCGATGGCGATCTCGGTCGGCGACACCATCCCCGACGTCAAGCTCATGACGATGACCGACGAAGGTCCCCGCCCCGTGCAGAGCGGCGACGTGCTGGGCAAGGGCAGGGTCGTCCTGTTCGCGGTGCCCGGCGCCTTCACCCCCACCTGCTCCGACCACCACCTGCCCGGGTTCGTGCTGCGGGCCGACGACCTGCGGGCCAAGGGCGTCGACACGGTCGCCTGCCTGGCCGTCAACGACGTGTTCGTCATGGGGGCCTGGGGCCAGTCGCAGAACACCGGCGACTCCGTGCTCATGCTGGCCGACGGCAACGGCGAGTTCACCGCCCAGGTGGGCCTCGAGATGGATGGCAGCGGCTTCGGCCTCGGCACCCGGTCGCAGCGCTATGCCGCCATCCTCGAGGACGGCGTGGTCAGCGAGCTGATGGTCGAGTCGGCCCCGGGCCTCGACGTGAGCTCGGCCGATTCGGTGCTCGCCAAGCTCTGATCCCGGCGCGCCCGTCCCGGCCGCCGGGACGGGCGTGTCGTCGGACCGGGACCGGGCCCGTGCCAGGATGAACGCGGTGCAGAGCGCACGTGCCATCGCGCCCGAGGGCGTGACCAACGATCAGGTCGGCGTCCTGTCGGGCGTCGTGGTGTCGGTCTCGCCGCGCCGCCGCGTGCGCTCGCAGGGCGACGTCGTGCGCCTGATCGTGGCCCTGGCCCTGGTGGGCGTGGGCGTGCTGGTGGCCACCTGGCTGCGCAACACCATCGGCGGCGCCGAGGAAGACCTGGTCGACGTGTACCAGCGGGTGCCCGACCGCTTCGCCGAGGTGCTCACCGGTATGGCGGTCATCGGCGCCGGCCTGGTGCCGCTGGTGGCGCTGGCCGTGCTGGTGGCTCGGCGCCGCTTCCGGCTGGCCGGCGCCCTGCTGGGCGGGGCCGTGGTGGCCGGCGTGGCCATGGCGTGGCTCACAGACTTCCTGGCCAACCAGGGAGTGATCGCCGCCGTCGACCCCGACACCGAGCGGGTCGTCGAGCTGACCGACCCGTCGTTCGCCACGTCGCCGCTCATCGCCGCGGCGGTGGCGCTGGTCATCATCGCCGCGCCCTGGCTGTCGCAGCAGTGGCGGCGGGTGCTGTGGTCCGGCGTGGGGCTGCTGGTCGTGTTCCGGGTCGTGTCGTCCAGCGAGACGCCGCTCGACATCGTCGTGGCCATCGCCGTGGGCATGGCGGTGGGCTCGCTCACGCTGCTGATCCTCGGCACCGACGGGTCCGACCCCGAGGCCCCCGAGCTCGTGGCGATGCTGCGCTCGATCGGCCACCCGGCCCGCATCGACCAGCTGCCCGGCAACAGCCCCCTCGTGTACAGCGTCGAGATGGTGGGTGGCGAGCAGATGGAGATGCGGGTCCGCACGGCCCACGACCGCTCCGAGAACATGCTCGAGCAGCTGTGGCGGTCCGCCCGGCTGCGCCGCTGGATCACCGACCGGCCCTACGACACGGTGCAGCGCCGCATCGAGCACGAGGCGCTGGCCCAGCGGGCGGCGGCCGACGCCGGTGCCCGCGTGGCGCCGATGCGGGGCATCGTGGCCAGCGCCCACGGCTCGGTGGGCCTGCTCGAGACCCGCGTCGAGGGGGTGAGCGCGGCCGACCTCGACCCGGCCCAGGTCGACCGGGCTCTGCTGCTCGACGTGTGGCGCCAGGTCCAGGCGCTGCACCGCGACCGCATCGGCCACCGCAACCTGGGCCTGTCCCAGGTCGAGGTCACGCCCGACCACCGGGCGGTGCTGCGGGGCTTCGACGGGGCCGGCATCGCCGCCTCCGACCGCGACCTGGCCCTCGA
>DASXRH010000656.1:0-8315 GCA_036506715.1 Acidimicrobiales bacterium | reverse complement strand
GCGAGTTCAGGACATCGGCAACGATGTGTCAGGACATCGGCAACTCGTGATGGTGCTCACGTGGGCCGGTGTCGAAACGGCGGGCGGTGGTGTTGGCGGTCACGGTCGAGGGCCTCACGCGGGCCGAGGCGGCACGCCGCTACGAGGTTTCCAAGTCGTTCGTGTCACGCCTGCTGGCCCGCTACCACGCCGAGGGCGATACCGCCTTCGAGCCACGGTCTCGGCGGCCGCTGCGGTCACCGTCGGCCATCGACGCCGGGGTGGGCGAACGGATCCTGAACCTGCGCGTCGCGCTGGTCGCCCGCGGTCTCGACGCCGGCCCGGCCACGATCGCGTGGCACCTCGAACGCCAGGGCATCGCCGTGTCAGCGGCCACGATCCGCCGACGGCTCCTCGCTGCAGGGCTGATCGCCCCCGAACCGAAGAAACGGCCGAGGACCTCCTACATCCGCTTCGAAGCTGACCTCCCCAACGAGTGCTGGCAGTCCGACTTCACCCACTGGCGTCTCGCCGATGGGACCGACACCGAGATCCTCACCTGGCTCGACGACCACGCCCGCTACGCCCTGTCGGTCACCGCCCACCGCCATGTAACCGGCCCCATCGTCTTGGACACCTTCACCCGCACCGGCGCAGACCAGGGCTTGCCCGCCTCGGTCCTCACCGACAACGCACTCGTCTACACCACCCGCTTCGCCGGCGGCCGCGGCGGCCGCAACCCCCTCGAGACGACGCTGGCAGAACTGGGCATCACCCAGAAGAACTCCCGCCCCAACCACCCCAGCACCTGCGGCAAGGTCGAACGCTTCCAACAGACCCTCAAGCGCTGGCTCCGCAAACAACCCCCCGCCGAGGGGCTCGACCAGCTCCAAGACCTCTTGGACGGCTTCGTCGACGAATACAACCAGCGCCGCCCCCACAGCTCCCTAGCCCGACGCACCCCCGCCGTCGTCTACCAACTGCTCCCCAAGACCAGCCCCGACGGCACCGGCGCCGGCCCCCACCACCGCATCCGCCACGACCGCATCGACAAAACCGGCGCCGTGTCCCTACGCCGAGCCGGCCGCCTCCACCACATCAGCATCGGCCGCGCCCACGCCCACACACCCGTGCTCATGCTCATCGACGACCTCGACATCCGCGTCATCGACACCACCACCGGCGAACTCCTCCGCCACCTCACCCTCGACCCCACCCGCGGCTACCAACCCCGCCTCAAATGACCAACGCTCGAACCCCACCCGGGGGTTCGAGCGTTGCCGATGTCTCGCGACATCACAAGCGTCGGGGAGGGGGGATTTGAACCCCCGACCTCCTGCACCCAAAGCAGGTGCGCTTCCGCTGCGCCACTCCCCGGAGGTGGGCCCGAGCGTACCGGACCCCCGGATCCCGCCGACACCGCGAAATCGGCCGAATGGGTGACGGGCCGGTGTCACCCGGTCGGTCGGATGCTGGCACCATGACCGAGATCACCACCACCGACCACCGCATCGAGCTGCCCGACGGCCGCACCGTGGCCGCCAGCGACACCGGCGACGCCGGCGGGCCCGTCGTGGTGCTGTGCCACCCGGCCCCCGGGTCCCGGCGGCTCGATCCCGACCCCGCAGCGACGGTGGCCGCCGGCGTGCGGCTTGCAGGCGTCGACCGGCCCGGCTACGGCGGGTCGACGCCGCTGGCCGCCGGGGTGGCGCCCACCATCCCGGCCTTCGCCGACGACGTGGTGGCCGTGCTCGACCACCTGGGCGTGGCCGAGGCGGCGCTGGCCGGGTGGTCGGCCGGCGGGCGGGTGGCGCTGGCCGCCGCCGCCCGCCACCCGGACCGGGTCAGCGCGGTGGCCGTCGTGGCGACGCCGGCGCCGCAGGACGCGGTGCCCTGGATCCCCGAGGAGCACCTCGCCCTCCTCGACCGGCTGGCGGCCGACCCGGGCGGGGCGACTGCGGTCCTCACCCAGGTCTTCGCAGGGACGGCGACAGCCGGCGCCGCCGAGCAGGTGGCCCAGGTCGGCGCGGGACCGGCCGACGAGGCCGTGCTGACCGCCGACCCCGCCTGCCGGGACCGGCTGGCCTCCATGATGGCCGAGGCGTTCGCCCAGGGTGCGGTGGGGGTGGCAGCCGACGTGGCCTCCTACACGGTGGTGCCGTGGGGATTCGACCCGGCGGCGGTGGGGGTGCCGACGACGGCGTTCTACGGCGAGGGCGACGTCATCGTCACCCCGGCCCACGGCGAGTGGTACACGAGCCGGGTCCCGGGCGCCCGGCTGGTGACCGTGCCGGGCGTCGGCCACCTCGTGGCCGTCACGAACTGGGCCGACGTGCTCGCCGCCGTCGGCTGACGCCGGGTCCCGCGGAGGATCGACCACGCTCGGACGCCCGACGACCATTGTCGGGGGTCCGACCGACCCCCGTTACACTCACGCCTCTGTGAAGACCACCGTCGCACCCCTCGAGGGAAACAAGGTCAAGCTCTCCGTCGAGGTCGACGAGGACGAGTTCGACAAGGCGATCAACGACGCCTTCCGCAAGATCGCCCGCGAGGTCCGCATCCCCGGCTTCCGGCCCGGCAAGGCGCCCCGCAAGCTGCTCGAGCGCCGGCTCGGCTCCCAGGTGGGCCGCGAGCAGGCGCTGCACGACGCCCTGCCCGAGTACTACGCCCAGGCCATCACCGACAACGACGTCGACGCCATCGACAGCCCCCAGATCGACATCACCTCCGGCGAGGAGGACGGCCCGGTCGCCTTCGACGCGGTGGTCGAGGTGCGCCCCCTGGTCCAGGTGCCCGGCTACGGCGGCCTCCGGGTCGAGCTGGCCCGGCCCGCGATGTCCGACGAGGAGGTCGACGCCCAGGTCGACCGCATGCGCCAGGTGCAGGCCACCTTCGCCGACGTCGACCGGCCCGCCCGGGACGACGACGCCGTCACCATCGACATCACCGGCACCCTCGACGGCGAGACCCAGGACGGCCTGACCGCCGACGACTACAGCTACACGGTCGGCAGCGCCGCCGTCACCGCCGAGGTCGACGAGCAGCTGCGGGGCGCCAAGGCCGGCGACATCCTCGAGTTCGACGCCACCCACCCCGACCCCGACGAGGAGCGCCAGCTCCGGTTCCGGGTGCTGGTCAAGCAGGTGCGCGAGCGGGTCCTGCCCGACGCCGACGACGAGTGGGCGGCCGAGAACTCCGAGTTCGAGACCATCGAGGCCCTGCGCGGGTCGATCCGCGACCGGGGCACGCTGGTCCGCAAGGCCCAGGCCCAGGCCGCCCTGCGGGAGGAGACCGGCGCGGCGCTGGCCCGCCTGGTCGAGGACGAGATCCCCGACGTGCTGGTCAACCACGAGATGAGCCACCGGGCCCAGGACCTGGCCATGCGCCTCCAGGCCCAGGGGCTCACCCCCGAGCAGTGGCTGTCGATCACCGGCAAGACCTCCGACGACCTCACCGCCGAGCTGCGGGAGGCCGCGGTCACGTCGGCCAAGGTCGACCTGGCCCTGCGGGCCGTGGCCGACGCCGAGCAGATCGAGTGCACCGACGACGACCTCGACCACGAGCTCGAGCAGGTGGCCGAGCGGGTGGGCGAGACGGTGGCCCGCGTGCGGACCGAGTTCGAACGCGGTGGACAGCTGGCGGCTGTACGCTCCGATGTGCGCAAGCGCAAGGCGCTCGACTGGCTCCTCGAGCGGGTCGAGATCGTCGACGAGGACGGTCACGCCATCGACCGAGCCGACCTCGAGGTCGGTCAGGACAGCGACGAGCACGACACCGAGACCGACGACGACGCGGTCGCCGCCCCCGCCTCCCCTGCTGGTGCGGCCGCCGACGAGCCCACCGTGACGGGCTCCGACGACGACACCGAGCCCGACACCACTACCGACGACACGGAGACAGACGCCAGGTGACCCTCCCCACCCCCCGGCACACCGACGTGATCGGCCAGCACCGCGACGTGATCCGCAACTACCTGGTGCCCACCGTGGTCGAACAGACCAACCGGGGCGAGCGCGCGTACGACCTCTACAGCCGGCTGCTCAAGGAGAACATCATCTTCCTGGGCACGCCCATCGACGACACGATCGCCAACCTGATCTGCGCCCAGCTGATCCACCTCGAGTCCGACAACCCGGACAAGGACATCAACATCTACATCAACAGCCCGGGTGGCGACATCACGGCGCTGTTCGCGATCTACGACACCATGCGGTTCATCAAGCCCGACATCAGCACCATCTGCTTCGGGCAGGCGGCCTCGGCCGCGGCGGTGCTGCTGGCGGCGGGGGCGCCGGGCAAGCGCCTGGCCCTGCCCCACACCCGGGTGCTGCTCCACCAGCCGTGGGGCCAGGCCGGCGGCCAGGCCACCGACGTCGAGCTGGCGGCCCGGGAGATCCTCCGCATGCGGACCCTGCTCGACGAGATCCTGGCCCACCACACCGGGCAGGACGTCGAGCGCATCCACAAGGACACCGAGCGCGACTTCGTGCTCAGCGCAGACGAAGCCAAGGAGTACGGCATCATCGACGACGTGATCTCGTCGCGGCAGGCAGCTGACATGACCGGGCCCATCACGAGGGCCAGCTAGAGGACGCAACCGGGGGAGCGACCGACGTGGCCAAGTTCGGAGACGGTGGCGAGCTCTTGAAGTGCTCGTTCTGTGGCAAGTCCCAGAAGCAGGTCAAGAAGCTCATCGCAGGCCCCGGTGTCTACATCTGCGACGAGTGCATCGACCTCTGCAACGAGATCATCGAAGAGGAGCTGGCCGAGCCGAGCGAGCTGCGGTTCGACGAGCTGCCCAAGCCGCGTGAGATCTACGAGTTCCTGAACGACTACATCATCGGTCAGGACCACGCCAAGAAGATCCTCTCGGTCGCCGTCTACAACCACTACAAGCGGGTCCAGTACGGCGGCACGCCCTCGGGCGAGGTCGAGCTGGCCAAGTCGAACATCATGCTCATCGGCCCCACGGGCTGCGGCAAGACGCTGCTGGCCCAGACGCTGGCCCGCATGCTCAACGTGCCCTTCGCCATCGCCGACGCCACGGCGCTGACCGAGGCCGGCTACGTGGGCGAAGACGTCGAGAACATCCTGCTCAAGCTCATCCAGGCCGCCGACTACGACGTCAAGAAGGCCGAGACGGGCATCATCTACATCGACGAGATCGACAAGATCGCCCGCAAGAGCGAGAACCCGTCGATCACCCGCGACGTGTCGGGCGAGGGCGTGCAGCAGGCCCTGCTCAAGATCCTGGAGGGCACCACGGCCTCGGTGCCGCCCCAGGGGGGCCGCAAGCACCCCCACCAGGAGTTCATCCAGATCGACACGACCAACATCCTGTTCATCTGCGGTGGGGCGTTCGCCGGGCTCGAGAAGATCATCGAGAGCCGCATCGGCCGCAACGGGGTCGGCTTCACCGCCGACGTCACCCGCTACGACGACAAGGACCTGGGCAAGCTGCTCGAGCAGGTACAGCCCGAGGACCTGCTGAAGTTCGGCCTCATCCCCGAGTTCGTGGGACGCCTGCCGGTCATCGGCGCCGTGTCGAGCCTCGACCACGAGGCGCTCATCCGCATCCTCAACGAGCCGAAGAACGCGCTGCTCAAGCAGTACCGCAAGATCTTCGAGTTCGAGGACGTCGAGCTCGACTTCACCGACGACGCGCTCGAGGCCATCGCCGACCAGGCGCTGCTGCGGGGCACCGGCGCCCGCGGGCTGCGGGCCATCCTCGAAGAGGTGCTGCTCAACCTCATGTACGAGCTGCCCAGCCGCAGCGACGTGGGCCAGTGCGTGATCGACCGGGCCGTGGTGCTGGAACGGGTCAACCCCACGCTCGTCCCCCGCAGTGAGGCGCCCCGCCAGCAGCGTCCCCGTCGGGCGGCGTCCTGAACTTCGTCGAGGCCGAGGCCTACCTCGACGCCCACATCAACCTCGAGCGCACGGCCGCGATCTCGGCGGGCCACGTCGCCGGGCTGTCGCTCGACCGCATGCGCAGCCTGGTCGACGTGCTGGGCCAGCCTCAGCGCGACTACCCGGTCATCCACATCACCGGGACCAACGGCAAGGGCTCGACGGCGCGGATGGCCACCGCCCTGCTGGCCGCCCACCAGCTGGCGGTCGGCACGTACACCAGCCCCCACCTCGAGCACGTCACCGAGCGGATCTCCCGCAACCTCGAGCCCATCGACCCCGAGGAGCTGGCGGGGGTGCTCGGCGAGCTGGCGACGCTGGAGGACCAGCGGTTCTTCACCGGCCGGCCGTCGTACTTCGAGTTGCTGACCGCGGCGGCGTTCGCCTGGTTCAGCCAGGTGGCGGTGGACGCGGCCGTCGTCGAGGTCGGGCTGCTCGGCCGGTACGACGCCACCAACGTGGCCGACGGCCAGGTGGCGGTGGTCACCAACGTCGGCAAGGACCACACCGACGGCGTGGGCGACTGGCGCCGGCGCATCGCCGGCGAGAAGGCCGGGATCGTCAAGCCCGGCAGCCACCTGGTGCTGGGGGAGACGTCGCCCGATCTGCGACCGGTCTTCACCGCCGAGGGCCCGGCCACCACCTGGGTGCGGGACGAGGACTTCGGGGTGGTCACCGACAGGCTGGCGCTCGGCGGCCACGTCATCGACCTCCGCACCCCCCACGGGGTGCTGGAGGAGGTGTTCCTGCCGCTCCACGGCGCCCACCAGGCCCAGAACGCAGCGGTGGCCGTGGCGGCGGTCGAGGCCTTCTTCGACCGGCCGCTCGACCCCGGGGTGGTGGCCGAGGCGTTCGCCGACCTGCGCATCCCCGGCCGGTTCGAGGTGGTGCACCGGGCGCCGCTGCTGGTGCTGGACGGCGCCCACAACCCCGACGGGGCCCGGGCGGCGGCGGCCACCCTGGCCGACGAGTTCGACGTGGCCGGCACCCGCCGGTGGGTCATCGGCCCGCTGGCCGGCCGGGACGTCGACGAGCTGCTCGAGGCCTTCGGCGTCCGCCCCGGCGACCACGTGGTGGCCACCACCGCCCCGTCGCCCCGGGGGGTGCCGGCGGCCGACGTGGCCAAGGCGGCCGAGGCCCGGGGCGCCGACGCCGAGGCGGTGGCCGACGTCGACGCGGCCGTGGCCGCCGCCTGGGGTGCGGCCACCGCGGCGGGCGAGGGCGACCTGGTCATCGTGACCGGTTCGCTGTACGTGGTGGGCGCCGCCCGCACGGCCTGCCGCCGGTTGGGCCTGCTCACCTGAGCACCCGGGGGATTTCGTGCCGGGTCCCGCCTGCCCTAGCCTCGACCGCCTGTGAAGAACCGGACCTTCGTGATGTGCAAGCCCGACGCCGTGGAGCGGGGGCTGGTGGGGGAGATCGTCGGCCGCCTGGAGCGCAAGGGCCTGACGCTGGTGGCGGCCGAGCTGCGCACCGTCGACCGCGAGCTGGCCGAGCGCCACTACGACGAGCACCGTGACAAGCCCTTCTTCGGCGACCTGGTCGAGTTCCTGATCCGATCGCCCGTGTTCGCCACGGTGGTCGAGGGCCCCGACGAGAACGCCTTCGTGCTGGTGCGCAAGCTGGTGGGGGCGACGAAGGTCGAGGACGCCGAGCCGGGCACCATCCGGGGCGACTTCGCCACGATCACCACCGAGAACCTGGTCCACGCGAGCGACGGCCACGACTCGGCCGCCCGCGAGATCGGGCTCTGGTTCCCGGGCCTCGGGTAGGCTCCGCGCGGTGGGCGGCAGGACCTCGGGTGGCGACCGGCGCGGCGCGGCCCGCGGGCGCGGCGATGGAGCGTACGGCGGCGGCAACGGTGGCGGTGGCATCCGCTACGGCCGCGACTCGGGCTACGGCGGCACGCCGCGCGCCGTCGACGCCGGCGACGACACCCGGTGGGGCGACACCCGCTGGGATGCCGGCGGCGGGGACGACGAGGGCCCCGACGGGTCGGACGGCGGCGACGGCGGCGACGACGACGGCGGCGACGGCGACGGCGAGGGCAGCCCGCCCCACCGGCGGCGCCGGCGACTGGCGCTGGCGGGCGCGGGCCTGCTGGTCGCGAGCCTGCTCGCCGGCCTGGTGGCGTGGCGGGTCGGCGTGTTCGACGAGGACGAGGCGCCGCCCGACCTGACCCGGGCCACCCCGCCGGCCTCGGCGGCGACGCCGGTCGACCCCGCCTTCTGCGACGGCGTGAGCACGCTCGACCAGGCCCTCACCCAGGTGCCCGACGACCCTGACCTGGCCGCCGCCTACGTGGCCGAGAAGGTCACGCCCACCGTGGCCGCCGTCCGGGCCGCCATGCCCCCCGGCGACGTCGGGGCACAGGTCGAGACGGTGCTGGCCGCGGTCGAGTCCGCCGCCGGCAGCGGCGACCC
>DASXRH010000655.1:0-10376 GCA_036506715.1 Acidimicrobiales bacterium | reverse complement strand
GCCCGACGCCTTCGCCACCCGCGCCCCCCTGGTCGCCCATTGGCGCTGGGTGCGGGCCCGCTCGACCAGCGCGGACCGCTGGTCCTGGTAGACCCGGTAGCCCTGCTCGGCGTGCTCGCGGGCCAGCGCCCGCTCGTCGAGGTAGGCCAGCCACCCGCCCTCGTAGCGGGTGAGGGTGTGGGCGTGGTCGTCGATCTCGGCCACGGCGGTGATCGTCCGCTCGAGGAAGGCCCGGTCGTGCGACACCACCGCCACCGGCGCGGCCAGTCCGAGAACGAAGCGCTCGAGCCGGTCGAGGCCGTCGAGGTCGAGGTCGTTGGTCGGCTCGTCCAGCAGGAAGACGTCGAACCGGGCCAACAGCAGGGCGGCCAGCTGGGCGCGGGCGGCCTGCCCGCCCGACAGCGCCGCCACCGGCCGGTCGAGCAGCCTGGCGGCGAGCCCGAGGTCGTCGGCCACGGCGGCGGCCCGGCTGTCGAGGTCGGCGCCGCCGAGGGCCATCCACCGGTCGAGCGCGGCGGCGTAGCCGTCGGCGTCGCCGTCGGTGCCGAGCGCGGTGGTGGCGGCGTCGAGCGCGGCAGACGCCTCGGCGACGCCGGTGCGCCGGGCCAGCATGGCCCGCACGGTCTCGCCCGGCCGGGGCGCCGGCTCCTGGGGCAGGTAGCCGACCGAGGCGGTGGGCGGGGACAGCCGCACCCTGCCGCCGTCGGCGGCTCGCAGCCCGGCCAGCACCCGCAGCAGGGTGGTCTTGCCCGACCCGTTGGGCCCGACCAGGCCCAGCCGGGCGCCGGGGGCGAGCACCAGGTCGACGCCGCCGAGCAGCAGGCGGGGGCCGGCGGCGACGGTCAGGTCGCGGGCAGTGAGGGTGGCGAGAGGAGACGACACGGCACTCCAGGGGTCGACGGGGAACGGACACGCTGGGCAGGGGCCGTGGTCACTACATCGGGTCCAGGCTACCGGGTCCGCGCCTCGTCACGGTCCGTGATTCCGACGGCCCCGGAGTAGGGTCGCCGCATGACGATACGTGTGGGGGTGTTCGGCGCCGGCGGGCGGATGGGCACCACCGTGTGCCGGGCCGTGGCCGCCGACCCCGACCTCGACCTGGCGGTCGCGATCGACCCCCACCACTCGGGCCTCGACCTGCGCCACGTGACGGGGGTCGATGTCGACCTCCACATCCTCGCCGACAGTTCGGCTCTGCCCGAGGGCAGCGTCGACGTGGTGGTCGACTTCACCGTGCTCGACGCCGCCCGCAAGAACCTCGCCTGGGCGGCCGAGAACGGCGTCCACGCGGTGGTGGGCACCAGCGGCTTCACGGCCGACGACCACGCCCACCTGCGGGCCGCCTTCACGGCCAGCAACTGCGTCGTCGCCCCCAACTTCGCGATCGGCGCCGTGCTGATGATGCGCTTCGCCGAGCTGGCGGCGCCCTGGTTCGAGACGGCCGAGGTCATCGAGCTGCATCACGACGGCAAGGTCGACGCCCCGTCGGGCACCGCCCTGCTCACGGTGGCCCGCATGGCCGCCGCCTCCGACGCGTGGGCCGCCGACCCCACTCGCACCGAGGCGATCCCGGGCGCGCGGGGGGCCAAGGGCCCGGCCGGCATCCCCGTGCACTCGGTGCGCCTGCGGGGCGTGGTGGCCCACCAGGAGGTGCTGCTCGGCACCACCGGCCAGTCGCTCACCCTGCGCCACGACAGCTACGACCGCGAGAGCTTCATGCCCGGCGTGCTGCTGGCGGTCAAGCAGGTCGCCGACCACCCCGGGGTGACGGTGGGCCTCGACGCCATCCTCGGCCTCTGACCGGCCGTTGCGGCGCCACTAGTCTCTGACGCGTCGTCAGAAACGAGGGGGAGGGGCGGCCGTGCTCGAGGCTCGCAACATCTGGGATCTCATCGTCCGCCGGGCCGAGGCGTCGCCCGAGCGCGAGATGGCCGTCGACGAGTCGGGCCGGCGGCTGACGTTCGGCGGGTACCGCGACCGGTGTGAGCGGGCGGCCGCCGGACTGGCGGCGCTGGGGGTCGGGGACGGCACGGTCGTGTCGTGGGTCCAGCCCACGACGCTGGAGGCCATGGTGCTCTTCGGGGCCCTCCGCCGCCTCGGCGCCGTCCAGAATCCGATCCTGCCGATCTATCGCGAGCGGGAGGTGGGCTTCATCGTCCGCCAGGCCGGCTCGGCCCTGCTGATCGTGCCGTCGGTGTGGCGGGGCTTCGACTACGAGGCCATGGCCAGGGGCGTCACCGAGGGGACCGGCACCGAGGTGGTCGTCAGCGACCGCTCGTTGCCCGACGGCGATCCGGCGACCCTGCCCCCGCCGCCCGACGACGACATGACCGCCACCGGCGCCGTGCCCGTCCGGTTCATCTACTACACCTCGGGCACCACGGCCGAGCCCAAGGGCGCCCGCCACGGCGACCGGTCGCTGCGGGCGGCGTCGGTGGGCATGTCCGAGCGGCTGGGCCTGGCCGATGACGACCGCTTCGCTCTCGTCTTCCCCTTCACCCACGTGGCCGGCGGCGTCTACATCTACGCGGCGGTGGCCTACGGGCTGACGTTCGTGCTCGACGAGGCCTTCGACCCCGCCACCACGATCGACCTCCTGCGCCGGGAGGAGATCACCCAGGGCGGCGCCGGCACCTTCTTCCACCAGACCTATCTCAAGGCCCAGCAGGCCCTGCCCGCCGGCGAGAAGCTGTTCCCGGCGGTGCGCACGTTCCCCGGGGGCGGCGCCCCCAAGCCGCCCAGCCTCCACTACGAGCTGAAGGAGGCCTTCGGGGTGGGCGTGGTGTCGGGGTACGGCATGACCGAGGCGCCCATCCTCACCATGAACCACCACGACGCCGCCGACGAGGTGTTGGCCACCACCGAGGGCCCGGCCGTGGCCGGCACCCGGTTGCGGATCGTGACCGTGGACGGCAAGGACGCCGGGGTGGGGGAGGAGGGCGAGGTGCGGGCCAAGGGCCCGCAGGTCACCCTCGGCTACCTCGACGCCGCGCTCGACGCGGCCGCTTTCGACGACGAGGGCTGGTTCCGCACCGGCGACCTCGGCACCCTCGACGCCGACGGCAACCTCAGCATCACCGGCCGGCTCAAGGACGTGATCATCCGCAAGGGCGAGAACATCTCGGCCAAGGAGGTCGAGGACCTGCTGTTCACCCACCCCCGGGTGGCCGACGTCGCCGTGATCGGCCTGCCCGACCCCGAGAGCGGCGAGCGGGCCTGCGCCGTGGTCGTGACCGCGCCCGGCGACGAGCCGATCGGGTTCGACGAGATGACCCGGCACCTGCTGGACGCCGGCCTCATCACCCGCAAGCTGCCCGAGCAGCTCGAGCTGGTGGACGCCCTGCCCCGCAACCCGTCGGGCAAGATCGTGAAGTTCGAGCTGCAGAAGCGGTTCGGCTGAGGGCCGGTCAGTCCACGCGGGTGGTGACCGACGTGCCGTGCACACCGGCCAGCGCCCGCTTGAGCCCGGCGATGCCGGCCAGCGCGCCCGCCCGGTGGCCGTTGACCAGCTCGCGCTGGCAGGCGCCGTCGCCCTCCCACGCCTGGACGCAGCCGGCGGGGTCGACGTTGGCCAGCGCCAGGATGGCCCCGCTGCAGCCCATGGCGTTGGCCTGCAGCAGCAGGGCGGCGCTGCCCGTGTAGACCCCGTCGCCCAGCTCGTCGAGCTCGACGGCCAGCCGGGTCGGGTCGCCGGTCGAGTCCTTGAGCCCGGCCACCGGCAGCTGGCCGAGGACGTCGACGGGGATGCCGGGGGCCGACATGGGAGGGAAGTGGTAGGCGAGCACGGGCACGTCCACGGAGGCGGCCACGGCGTCGTAGTAGGGCCGGGGCTCGTCGCAGCCGGGGGGCGACAGCACGAGCAGGGCGTCGGCCCCGTCGCCCGCCGCCCGCTGGGACAGGGCGACGGCCTGGCGCGCCGACGGCGCCCCGGTGCCCGCCACCACCGGCACCCGGCCGGCCACGGCCGTGCGGACAGCCGTGAGCAGGTGGCTGCGCTCGGCGGGCTCGAGGGCGGCGGCCTCGCCGGTGGACCCGGCCACGACGACGCCTGCCACCCCCGCGTCGACCAGCCGGGCCGCGTGCTCGGCGGTGGCGCCGGCGTCGAGCCCGCCGCCGCGGTCGAACAGGGTGACGAGAGCGACCCCGACGCCGGTGAACGGTGGCTGGCGGTGCGGCATCGGGCGGACGATACCGCCAGCCGCGGCGCAGCCCACGGAGGTTGCCCGCCCGGCGGTAGGCTCGCCGTCCCCCGGGGACCCGCCCGGGCCCCCGGACTGCCCCCCGAGGTGCGCCGTGGCCGACGACCACACCTTCAGCGACGACGAGGCGGCGGCCGTCTACCGGGCCATCGCGCTGCGGCGCGACATGCGCCACTTCCGCTCCGACCCGGTGCCGCCGGCCGTCCTCGACCGGCTGCTCCACGCCGCCCACCTGGCGCCGAGCGTGGGGTTCATGCAGCCGTGGCGGTTCGTGCGGGTCACCGATCCCGACCTGCGCCGCCGGGTCCACGACCTGGTCGAGGCCGAGCGCCGGCGCACCGCCGACGAGCTCGGGCCCCGGCGGGCCGAGTTCCTCCAGCTCAAGGTGGAGGGCATCCTCGACTGCGGCGAGGTGCTGGTGGTGGCGCTGATGGACGGCCGCGACCGCTACGTGTTCGGCCGGCGCACGCTGCCCGAGATGGACGTCGCCTCGGCCGCCTGCGCCATCCAGAACGTGTGGCTCACCGCCAGGGTCGAGGGCCTGGGCATGGGCTGGGTGTCGCTGTTCGACCCCGAGGCGCTGGCCGGCCTGCTGGGGATGCCCGAGGGGGCCAAGCCGCTCGCGATCCTCTGCCTCGGCTACGTCGACGGCTTCTACGAACGGCCGATGCTCGAGCAGGCGGGCTGGGACGACCGCCGGGACCTCGCCGACCTGGTGGGCGAGAACCGCTGGCCCGGCGGCTGAGCGCCGGGGCCCGCCGCGGGCCTCAGCCCGGCGACCACAGCGGCTCGGGCACGGTGAAGCCGACGTCGTCGCCCCACCGGTTGCGGTAGGCCACCTCGTGGGCGGGGCGCCGGGGCGCCACGTCCCACCGCCCGGTGGGGTAGCCGAACGAGACGCAGCAGGCCATGATCCAGCCCTCGCCCTCGGGCACGCCCAGAGCGCCCAGCGTGTCCTTGGGGTGGAAGAAGCCGAGCACGCTGGTGAGCGAGCTGCCGACGCCCTCGGCCCGGGCGGCGAGCATGGCGTTCCACACGGCGGGGAAGATCGAGCTGCCGGTGGGGTCGTGCTGGATGAACCCGAAGAGGTACAGCGGCACGTCCTCGAAGTGATCGGCCAGGTACTGGGCCGAGCGCTGGACCTTGACCAGCTGGACGCTCTCGGGGTCGTCGGGGGCCGCGGCGGCCGCCGCCAGGCGCTCGGCGTAGACGGTCTCCCACAGCCGGCCGATGGCGTCGCGGTACAGGGGTCCGACGGCGGCCTTGACCGCGGGGTCGTCGACCAGCAGGAACCGCCAGCCCTGGGTGTTGCCGCCGCTGGGCGCCCGGATCGCCGCGTCGAGGATGCGGGCCTGCACGTCGGCGGGGATGGGGTCGGGTCGCACCCGCCGCATGGCCCGGGTGGTGTAGAGGGCTTCGCGCACGTCCATGCCCCCGGTCTAGTCGCCGCTACGGGCTCGGCTGACTCGTACCGGCGCGCGTTCCGTGCGTTCTTCGCAGCGTGCGCGCGCCGGTTCGTGGGACGCGGAAGGCCGGCGGCGGCGCCGTAGGCTGGCCTGTCCGTCCCGCCGACCCCCCGAAGAGGACCCACCCCGTGCTGACCCGCGCCGACCTGCGCAACGTGGCCATCGTCGCCCACGTCGACCACGGCAAGACGACGCTCGTCGACCAGATGCTGTGGCAGACGGGGGCCTTCCGCGAGCACCAGGACGTCGGGGTCCGCGTCATGGACTCGATGGACCTCGAGCGTGAGAAGGGCATCACGATCCTGGCCAAGAACACGGCCGTGCGCTACGGCGACGTGACGATCAACATCGTCGACACGCCGGGCCACGCCGACTTCGGCGGCGAGGTCGAGCGGGGCCTGTCCATGGTCGACGGCGTGCTGCTGCTGGTCGACGCCAGCGAGGGTCCGCTGCCCCAGACCCGCTTCGTGCTGCGCAAAGCGCTCGAGGCCAGGCTGCCGGTCATCCTGGTCATCAACAAGGTCGACCGCCCCGACGCCCGGGTGGCGGAGGTTGTCCACGAGGTCGAGGAGCTGTTCCTCGACCTCGACGCCAGCCTCGACCAGCTCGACTTCCCCGTCGTGTACTGCGTGGCCCGCCAGGGCCGGGCCTCGCTCGAGCGGCCGGCCGACGGCGCCGGGCTGCCCGAGGGCAGCCGCCTGGCCCCGCTGCTCGACCTGCTGGTCGAGCACATCCCGGCCCCCACCTACGACCCCGACGTGCCGCTGCAGGCACTGGTCACCAACCTCGACGCCTCGCCCTACGTCGGCCGCCTGGCCCTGCTGCGGGTGCGCAGCGGCACGTTGCGCAAGGGGGCGACCGTGGCCTGGTGCCGCATCGACGGGCGCATCGAGCGGGCCCGGGTGACCGAGCTGTACGTCACCGACGCCCTCGACCGGGTGCCGGCGGCCGAGGTGGGCCCGGGCGCCATCGCCGCCATCGCCGGCATCCCCGAGATCACCATCGGTGAGACGCTGGCCGACCCCGACGACCCCCGGCCCCTGCCGGTCATCACCATCGACGAGCCCAGCCTGTCGATGACCATCGGCACCAACACGGCGCCGCTGTCCGGGCGGGAGGGCACCTCCCTCACCGCCCGGCTGATCAGGAACCGTCTCGACCAGGAGCTGGTGGGCAACGTCAGCATCCGGGTCGTCCCCACCGAGCGGCCCGACACCTGGGAGGTCCAGGGCCGGGGCGAGCTGCAGCTGGCCGTGCTGGTCGAGATGATGCGGCGCGAGGGGTTCGAGCTCACCGTGGGCAAGCCCCAGGTGCTGACCCGCGAGATCGACGGCACCGTCCACGAGCCGGTCGACCGGGTGACGGTCGACGTGCCGGAGGAGTACCTGGGGGTCGTCACCCAGCTCCTCGCGCTCCGCAGGGGGCGCATGGCCCAGATCACCAACCACGGCACCGGCTGGGTCCGCCTCGAGTTCCTGGTGCCAGCGCGGGGGCTGGTCGGGTTCCGCACGGAGATGCTCACCGAGACCCGGGGCACCGGCCTGCTCCATCACGTGTTCGAGCGCATGGAGCCGTGGGCCGGCGACATCCGCCCGCGGCGCAACGGCTCGCTGGTGGCCGATCGCACCGGCGCCACCACCGCCTACTCGCTGCTCAACCTCCAGGACCGCGGTCAGCTGTTCGTCGGTCCCGGCGTGGAGGTGTACGAGGGCATGGTCATCGGCGAGAACGCCCGGGCCGAGGACATGGACGTCAACCCCACCCGCGAGAAGAAGCTGACCAACGTGCGGGCGGCGGCCGCCGACAACTTCGAGAAGCTCATCCCGCCCCGGGCGCTGTCGCTCGAACAGGCGCTCGAGCACATCGCCGACGACGAGTGTGTCGAGGTGACACCCCGGTCGGTGCGGCTGCGGAAGGTCACCCTCGACCAGCCCACGCGGGCCCGCGAATCCAAGCGCGCCCGCAGCCGCGCCTGACATGACGGTCCGGCGACGACCGTGGTTACCAGTTGGTACTGCGGTCGCCGCCTTGCGTAGGGTGCGGCACGCAACCGTCGCGGTAACTAATGTCACAGTGGCGTTGGGGCACCGGGGCGGGGCGAGACCGAGAGCATGGGGAGGAAGATGAGCGGAGACCGCAGGCGGCTGCGTGGCGCCGACGATCGGGCTCTCAAGGGCTACGCCCCCCTCGTCGTGCTGGTGGCCGCGATCGTGGCGATGGTGGCCATCGTCCCCTCCAAGGTCCCGGGCGGGCTGGCCGCCAGCAGCGGCGGCACCGCCACCGAGGTGGACCAGGGCCAGACCGCGTCGGGCTGGGGCACCACCGTCACCGCCTGCCCCGACCGTGACAAGCAGACGACCTCGAGCTACTCGCCGCCCTGCTACGCGTTCAGCGGCGACAACGGGGGCGCCACCTCGCGGGGCGTGACCGGCGACACGATCACCGTCGCCTACCGCAACACGTCCGACCCCAACCTGTTCAAGCTGCTGGCCACCCTGGGCGGCGTCCCCCTCGACGAGTCCAACGAGGAGATCGCCGCCACCGCCCAGGCCCTGATCGACTACTTCAACCAGAACTACCAGTTCTACGGGCGCACGCTGAAGCTGGTCGGCTACGACGGCCGGGGCCAGCTCCTGCAGGAGTTCCTGGGCGCCGGGCAGGACGCCGCCACCAACGACAGCATCAAGGTGGCCAACGAGATCGGCGCCTTCGCCGACGTCACCGCCCTCACCCAGCCCTACGCCGACGCCCTGGCCCGCAACAAGGTCGTGAACGTCGGCGCCCCCTACATGTCACAGCAGTGGTTCGAGGCCCGCCGCCCCTACTCGTGGAGCAACCTGCCCGACTGCACGTCGGTCAGCAACGCGTCGGCCGCCTACACCAACCGCCGGCTGCTGGGCCGGCCGGCGGAATGGGCCGGGGGCGACCTCCACGGCAAGGACCGCACGCTGGCGGTCATCGCCCCCAACAACCTCGAGTACCAGCAGTGCGTGGACGCCTTCGAGAACGGCATCCAGAAGGCGGGGCACGAGATCTCCCTCCGGCTCGACTACACGCTGGACGTGGCCACCCTCCAGACCCAGGCCGCCAGCCTGCTGGCCAAGGTCAAGTCGTCCAACGTCACCTCGGTGTCGTGCGCCTGCGACCCGATCATGCAGATGTACCTGGCCCAGGAGGCCGACGCCCAGGACTACCACCCCGAGTGGCTCGTGGCCGGCGTGGGCTTCATCGACCAGGACCTCGGCGGGCAGATCATCAGCGGCAAGGCGCCCGGCCAGTGGGACCGCGCGTTCGGCGCCAGCCGGTGGGCCGAAGCGCCCTCGCCGCAGACCAGCGAGGCCTACGCCGCCTACAAGACCGTGCGCCAGGACGAGCCGTCCCAGCTGGTCGACACCATCTACGCCCAGCTGCTGACACTGGCCCTCGGCGTCCAGATGGCCGGGCCCGACCTCACGCCCCAGAGCTTCGAGACGGGCCTGTTCGCCTACCCCGAGAGCTCGGGGCAGGCCGGCCTGTGGGACTTCCGCCCCGACCACTACACGCCAGTGGTCGACCTACGCGAGATCTGGTGGGACCCCGAGCGCGTCTCGCCGTTCAACGGTCAGAAGGGGACGTGGGTCGACAACGGCACGCGCTGGCGTGACGCCGACATCCCCGAGGGTCCGCCGGAGGTGTTCAAGTGACCCGCACCCAAGCCTTCGTCGTCGCCCTCGTCCTGGTCCTGGTGGGCCTGATGGTGGCCGCGCCCGGCGTGGCCCCGGCCGGCATCGTGGCCAAGGGCGCGCTGTTCGGCACCGCCACCGGCCTGCTGGCGGTCGGCCTGGTCCTCACCTTCCGCACCACCCGCATCATCAACTTCGCCTACGGCGCCATGGGCAGCCTGGGCGGCGCGTTGGCCGCCACGCTGGCGGTCGGCAAGCACTGGAACTGGGCCCAGGCGGCGGCCGTCGGCATCCTCGCCGGCATCGTGGCCGGTGCCGTGGTCGAGCGGCTCGTCATCCGCCGCTTCGCCAACGCCCCCCGGCTGGTGCTCACCGTCGCCACCATCGGCCTGGCCCAACTGTTGGGCGGCCTGGCCATCTTCATGCCCGGCTGGTTCGGCGCCCCGGCGGTCATCCCCCGGGTCGACACGTCGCTGTCCAGCCACCGCTTCACGCTCGATCCGGTGACCTTCACCGGCAACGACCTCCTGCTGGTCGTGGTCGTGCCGGTGGTGCTGGCCGTGCTCACCTGGTTCCTGCTCCGCTCCGAGGCCGGCATGGCCGTGCGGGGCATGGCCGAGAACATGGACCGGGCCCGGCTGCTCGGCATCCCCGTCAACCAGCTGTCGCTGCTGCTGTGGTCGCTGGCCGGCGGTCTCGCGGCCCTCACCGTCGTGCTACGGGCCCCCAGCGAGGGCGTCCCGCTCACCGCTGCCGCCGGCCCCACCGTCCTGTTGCCGGCCCTGGCCGCTGCCGTGGTGGCGGGCATGCGCTCGCTGTCGGGCGCGTTCGTGGCCGGCGTGATGCTCAGCATCCTCGACCAGCTGGTGCTGTGGAACGTCGACAACGCCGCTCCCACCTCGGTGGTGCTGCTGGTCGTCATCGTGGGGGCCCTGCTGCTCCAGCGGCGCTCCGGGCACCGGGCCGAGCAGGGGGGCGACTCGTCGTGGTCGGTGGTCGGCGTGGGTCACGGGTTGCCCCGCGCCTACGCGCGCCTGTCCGAGGTGCGC
>DASXRH010000654.1:0-7273 GCA_036506715.1 Acidimicrobiales bacterium | reverse complement strand
CGGGTCCTGGCGTTCGGGGCGGCAGTTGATCTCGAGCGCCGTGTCGAACTGGGCGCACGCCGCGAACACGATCTCGGCGTCGAAGGTCGACGGGGGCCGCCTGCTCCCGACCAGCTTGCGGCCGGTGCAGTGCCCGAGGATGTCGACGTGCGGGCTGGCGATGGCGGTGACCATGCGCCGGGTCATCTCCTGGCGCTCCATGCGCAGCTTCGAGTGGACGCTGGCCACCACGACGTCCAGCTCGGCCAGGATGTCCTCGCGCTGGTCGAGCTGGCCGTCGGCGAGGATGTCGACCTCGATGCCGGTGAGGATGCGGAAGGGGGCCAGCTCCTCGTTGAGGGCCCGCACCTCCTCCAGCTGGGCGCGCAGCCGCTCGGCGGTCAGCCCGTGGGCGACCGTGAGGCGGGGGGAGTGGTCGGTGAGCACCATGTACTCGTGGCCGAGGGCGATGGCGGTCCGGGCCATCTTGGCGATGGCGGCGCCGCCGTCGGACCAGGTCGAGTGCGTGTGGCAGTCGCCCCGCAGCGCCGCCCGGACGTCGGCGCCGTCGCCGATCGGGATGACCGTCTCGTCCTCCAGCCGGGCCAGGTAGGCGGGCACGGCGCCGTCGAGCGCCTCGGCGATGACCCGGCCGGTGGTGGGCCCGACGCCGGCCAGGTCGGTGAGCTTGCCGGCGGCGTGCAGCCGGGCCACCTCGTCGGCGCCGGTGGCCTCGACGACGTCGCGGGCCCGGGCGAAGGCCCGCACCTTCTGGCCCTCGGCCAGGTCGCGGTCGAGCAGATAGACGATGCGGTCGAGGGCGTCGGCGGGGTCCATCGCGTCCGTTCTAGAGGTCGGCGGGGTCCATCACGTCCGTTCTAGAGGATGGCGAAGCCGACCTCGACCGCGGCGGTGACGGTCAGCTCTGCCGGGGTGACCTCCTCGACCTGCTCGCCGGCCGCCCCGGCGGGTGCCGCCGCCATCGGGGCCACCGCCGGACCGCCGCCCGCGAACCCGTCGCCGCCCGGCAGGCGGAGGCCGGGCTCGGCCACCCAGGCCACCGGGCCCAGCGTCAGGTCCAGGGCCCGGGCGTAGGACTCGGCCCGGCGCCGGGGGTCGCCCGCCGCCGCCTCGCGGGCGGTGCCGTGGGCGGGGTTGTCGGGCGCCAGCGTCCACCGGGGCCCGTTGACGGCGGCGCCGGCCTCGGCCACCCCCGCCATGATCGGGCCGATGGCGTCGAAGCCGGTCACCTCCACCAGCGTGGTGCGGGCGGCCCGCCAGCCGGTGCGGACGGCCTCCCCCTTGTTCCACCGGGTGCGGGGCTGGACCCCGACGGAGGCCGGCAGGGTGCGGGCGATGGCGTCGTCGTGGGCGGCCAGCACCGCATCGACCCCGGCGGCGATCTCGGCCCGCCGGCGCTGGGCCCCGTCGGGGGTGGCGTGGTCGGCCGAGGCGTCGATCTGGAGAACGGCGAGGTCGGGGAGGGTGCGAGCCTCGCCGGTGCCGCGGACCACGATCTCGGGCTGCATGGCCGGGACGCTACCGGCGCGGCGGGCGGCTGGCCGGGCGGCCCGGCGCGGTCAGTACCCTGCCGGGGTGGAACGGTTCGGGTTCGTCGGCCTCCCCAACGCCGGCAAGTCGTCGCTGTACAACGCCCTCGCCGGTGGGGGCGCCCTGGCCGCGCCCTACGCCTTCGCCACCCGCGATCCCAACGTCGGGGTGGCCAAGGTGCTCGACCGGCGGCTCGACGCCCTGGCCACGATGTCGGCCAGCCGCAACGTCGTGCCCGCCAGCGTGCAGTTCGTCGACATCGGTGGGCTGGTCGAGGGGGCCAGCAAGGGCGAGGGCCTGGGCAACCGGTTCCTGGCCAACATCCGCGAGGTCGACGCCGTCGTCTACCTCCTGCGGGCCTTCCACGACGACGAGGTGCCGGGCCCGTCCGACCCGCTGGAGCACCTCCGGGTGCTCGAGCTCGAGCTGACCCTGGCCGACCTCGAGTCGGTTGAGAACCAGGTGGTCAAGCGGCGCAAGGCCGCCCGCGCCGACCGCTCGCTGGCCGACGACGTGGCGGCCCTCGACGCCGCCGAGGCCGTGCTGTCCGAGGGCACCCCGCTGTACCGCAGCGACCTCGATCCCGGGGTGCGGGCCCTGCTGCGGCCGTACTTCCTGCTGACCAACCGGCCGGTCCTGGCGGTGGTCAACATCGGCGAGGACCAGCTCGACGACGTGGCCACCATCGTCGCCCCGGTCGAGGCCGAGCTGGCGGGCCGGGCCGAGGTGCTGGGCATGTGCGTCCAGCTCGAGGCCGAGGCCGCCCAGCTCGACCTGGACGAGCGGGCCGAGATGCTGGAGGCGCTGGGCCTGGGCGAGGGCGCGCTGCCCCGGTTCGTCCACGCCGCCTACCACCTGCTGGGCCTGCGCACGTTCTTCACCACCGGCGAGAAGGAGTCCCGGGCCTGGACCTTCCGGGCCGGGTGGAAGGCCCCCCAGTGCGCGGGGGTGATCCACACCGACTTCGAGAAGGGCTTCATCCGGGCCGAGGCCATCGCCTGGGACGAGCTGATCGAGATCGGCTCGTGGTCGAAGGCCCGCGAGCTGGGCAAGATCCGGGTCGAGGGCAAGGACTACGAGGTCGCCGACGGCGACACCCTCGAGATCCGCTTCAACGTCTGACGGTCGTCACGGCGACCGCATCGACCGCAGTCCGCCCAGCGTGAGCGCGGGCCCGGGCAGGCCTGCGCCGTCGCCGGTGCGCAGGCCCCGGACGAACAGCTCGAGGTGGCGGTGCGCGAGGGCGGCCTCGGCCGCCGGGTCGAAGTCGCCGGCGATGGGGCGGGCGAAGCGGGTGAGGGCCAGCCCGATGTCGGCGAACTCGACGTCGGGGTGGAGCGTGCCCTCGGCCTTGGCGTCGTCGATCAGCCGGCGCTGGACGGCGGCGGCGGCGTCGAGCCGGGCCCGGACCTCGGGCGCCTCCCGCACCGCCGGCCCCAGGGCCGGCATCAGCACCGGCACGCACCCGTCGAGCACGTCGTGCATGTAGCGGCGCAGCGCCGAGAACGCGTCGGGCTCCTCGGCGCGGGCCCGGTCGCCGGCGGCCTCGGCCGCGGCCAGCACGTCGGCCGCCACCGCCCGCAGCAGCGCCGTCCGGTCCCCGAAATGGCGGTACAGCGTGGCGATGCCGAGGCCGGCCCGGCGGGCGATGGCGTCCAGGGGCGCGTCGGGGCCCTGTTCCATGTACGTCCGGCACGCGGCGTCGAGCAGGCGACCCCGGTTCCGCTCTGCGTCGGCGCGCATCACGCCCAGTCAACCACCCCGACAAACGGAGGAACCTCCTCCGGTAGGGTCGGGGCATGAAGATCAGCCTCAGCGTCACCAGCTACTCGTGGCCGCCGGGCACCTCCCTGCCGGGCGCGCTGCGCGACGTCGCCCGCCGGGCCGAGGACGCGGGGGCCGACACGCTGTGGGTCGCCGACCACCTGCTGCAGATGGACCCCCACGCCCGACCCGACGAGCCCATGCTCGAGGGCTACACCACCCTCGGGTTCCTGGCCGCCGCCACCGACCGGATGCGGCTCGGCACCATGGTCACGTGGGCGTCGGTGCGGCCGCCCGCCCTGCTGGTCAAGGCGGTCACCACCCTCGACGTGCTGTCCGGCGGCCGGGCGTGGCTCGGCATCGGCGCCGGCTACCGGGGCGACGAGGCGGCGATGATGGGCCTCCCGTTCCCCGACACCGCCACCCGGTTCGCCCACGTCGAGGACGCCGTGGTGCTCGCCCGCCGGATGTGGGCCGGCGACGAGGCACCCTTCCCGGCCCACGGCCGCCCGCTGGAGCGCCCGATCGGCAGCCCCCGGCCCGTCAGCGACCCCCGGCCCGGCATCCTCATCGGCGGCATGGGCGAGACCCGCACGTTGCCCCTGGTGGCCCGGTACGCCGACGCCTGCAACCTGTTCGACATCCCCGACGGCGGGGCCACCATCCGCCGCAAGCTCGACGTCCTGGCCCGGGCGTGCGCCGCGATCGACCGCCCGGTGGGCGAGGTCGAGGTCACGGTCAGCACCCGCCTCGACGCCGGCGAGGGGGCCGCCGAGCTGGCCGGGCGGTGCGACGCCCTGGCCGGGCTCGGGGTGGGCCACGCCGTCCTGGTGTCGAACGGTCCCTGGACCACCGACCTCATCGGCGCGGTCGGTGCCGTCGCCGCCGACCGCTGACGCCCCCGACGTCACCGCAACCGGCTCCGGTGTGGGCATCATGGGGCCAGTGCCGTGGTTGCTGCGCGACGGGGAGGTGCTGGCCAGCCTGGAGGTGGCCGAGACGCGCCGCGCCCGGGGCCGGGGGCTGCTGGGCCGCGACGGCATCGACGGCGCCCTGCTGCTGACCCGGGCCCGCTCCGTCCACACACTCGGCATGCGGTTCCCGATCGACGTGGCCTTCTGCGACGCCGAGATGCGGGTCGTGCGGTGGGTGACCATGCGCCGCCACCGCCTGTCGCGGCCGGTGTGGCGGGCCCGCCTGGTGGTCGAGGCCGAGGCCGGCACGTTCGCCCGCTGGAACCTGCACGAGGGGGACCAGCTCGAGGTCAAGGGGTGACCGACGGCGTCCTGGTGCTCGTGGGCACGCCGATCGGGAACCTGGGCGACCTGACGCCCCGCGCGGTCGACGAGCTGGGCCGGGCCGACGCCCTGTGCTGCGAGGACACCCGGCGCACCGGCCGGCTGCTGCTCCACGCCGGGGTTGCGCGCCCGGCGACGCTGATCGTGATCAACGAGCACACCGAGGAGCGGGAGATCCCCCGGGTCCTGGCCCGGCTGGCCCGGGGCGAGCGGGTGGCGCTGGTGTCCGACGCCGGGATGCCGGGCATCTCCGACCCCGGCGAGCGGCTGGTGGCGGCGGCCGCGGCCGCCGGCCACGCCGTCGAGGTGGTCCCCGGGCCGTCGGCGGTGGTGGCGGCTCTGGTGGTCAGCGGCCTGCCGGCCGGACGGTTCGTGTTCGAGGGGTTCCTGCCCCGCAAGGGATCGGGCCGCCGCGAGCGCCTGGCGGCGCTGGCCGCCGAGCGCCGCACCGCCGTGCTCTACGAGGCGCCCCACCGCCTGGCCCGCACCCTGGCCGACCTGGTCGAGGCGTGTGGCGGCGAGCGCCCGGTCGTGGTCGCCCGCGAGCTCACCAAGCTGCACGAGGAGGTGTGGCGGGGCACCCTGGCCGGCGCCGCCGCCTGGGCGGCCGAGCGGGAGCCGCCGGGGGAGATGGTGCTGGTGCTCGGGGGCGCGCCGGCGGCCGGGCCGCCCGCTGACGCCGACGTGCGGGCGGCGGTCGAGGCCGAGCTGGCCGCCGGCGCCACCGCCCGCGACGCCGCCAAGGCGGTCGCCGCCCGCCTGTCGGTCCCCCGCCGCCGGGCCTACGACCTCGCGGTGGCGGTCGCCGCCGACCGCAGCGGCGGCGCCTGACGGCCGTCCGCCGTCGGGACGACGGGCTGGTGGTGGCCGCCGCCGACCGCGGCACCGGCGCCTGTCGGTCGCCCGCCGCCGGGCCTACGAGCTGGTGGTGGCGCTCGCCGCCGACCGCAGCGTCGCCGCCCGACCGGGCGAGGTCGGTATGTCGGGCCCCCGACCTGGGCATCCTCCCCTTGTGCAGCGCCAACAGGTGATGTGGAGGGTCGTTGCCTCGGCGAGCGGGATCGTGGCGGGCGCGGCGGCCCGCCGGCTGCTGCAGTCGTCGTGGCGGGCCATCCGGGGCACCGAGCCGCCCACCAACCCGGCCAGCCCCCGGACCACGTGGCGGGAGGCCCTGATGTGGACGGCGGCCATGGGTGTGACCCTCGGCCTCGCCCGGCTGGCGGCCCAGCGGGCCGCGGCCGAGGCCTGGCGCCACCAGACCGGCGACTACCCCGAGGGGCTGGAGACGGTCAGCCCCTGACCCCGCTCAGCCCACCACGCGTAGGTGGCTGGCGGCGATCTCGGGGGCGACGATGTCGATCATGACGCCGGTGCCCTGCTCGAATCCGGCGACGCTGGTGACCCGGGGCAGCACGTGGACGTGCCAGTGGAACGGCCCGGCGTGGCGGTGCGGGGCGGTGTGGAACACCAGGTTGTACGCGACGCTGCCCAGGCACCCCCGCAGCCGGGCCAGCGCGGTGCGGATGGCCCGCCCGACGGCGGCGACGTCGGCCGGCTCGGCGTCGGTGACGTGGACCTCGTGGGGACGGGGCATCACCAGCATCTCGTAGGGCGCGCCCGACCAGAAGGGGCACACGACCATCACCCGCTCGTCGGCGTAGACGACCCGGTGGCCGGCGGCCTCCTCGGCCTCGAGGGTGGTGCACATCAGGCACGAGCCCTCGAACCGGCGGAACCCGGCCTCCTCCTCGGCGATCTCGCCGGGCACGAAGGGGAGGCCGAGCAGCTGGCCGTGGGGGTGCTCGAGGCTGGCCCCGGCCTCGCGGCCGTGGTTGACGATCACCTGGGTGTAGCGGATCGACGGGCGCCGAGCGTGGTCCTCCATGCGGTCGCGGATGGCGGCCATGGTCACCGCGGCCTGGGCGTCGTCGAGGTCGGCCCACCCCGTTGCGTGGTCGGGCGAGAACACGAGCACCTCGTGGATGCCGCTGGCGACGGCCTGGGTGAAGACCGGTCCCATGTTCTCGACCCGCAGCGGCTCGTCGCCCTCGAACGCCGGGTAGCGGTTGGGGACGACCCGCACGACCCAGTCCCCGTGGCGGCCGTAGGTCTCGAGGGCGGGCGGGGTCGCCTCCTCGTTGCCGGGACAGAACGGGCAGGGTCGGTGGGGATCGGACTCGACGGGCAGCCGGCGGGAGACGAGGTCGCCGGGGCGGTGCTCGCGGCCTTCGGCGACGGCGACCCAGCGGCCGGTGAGGGGGTTGAGGCGGAGCTGGCTCATGGCCGGAGCGCGATGCTCGGGCGGTCGGTCAGGTCGGGCGGCGGTGGAACGACTCTCGTCGACACGGGGTCAACGTATCGCTTCGCCCCCACCGCACGGAGTGCGTCCCGCCCTCCTTCGTCACCCCACCGGCGCGTACGTGGAGACGTGGGTATCCGACGACGGCGTGTACGGCTCGCCCGACCACCCTGCGTGGCGGTCGACCAGCCGCAACCCGGCGGCGGCGGCCAGCGCGTCGATCTCGTCGGGCGTGGCGTAGTGGAGGACCCAGGGCCGCAGCCGCACCCCCGCCTCGGTGATCTGCACGTGCTGGCCGACCACCGTGCGGGTCGACGGGTCGAGCCGGCTCACGGTGAGCACCACCTCGTCGAGGCCGATGTGGCGGGGCTCGACCGCCCCC
>DASXRH010000653.1:0-4773 GCA_036506715.1 Acidimicrobiales bacterium | reverse complement strand
GACAACGGGGACTTCTACCAAGCCTGGCTCCGCAACGACGATGGCCAGTCGATCCCCATTGGCACCTTCCACGACGGAAACGGCGTCGTTCTCTGGGCCGGAGTGTCGCTGAAGGACTACCCAGAGCTCACCATCACGCAGGAGAAGGCAGACAACGACCAGGCGTCCTCAGGGGACAAGGTTCTGGGCGGCACCGCCTCCTCGGGGTAGCAGTCACGCCTCCGAGCCGACCGATCGAAGCCAGCCGGCTGACCGCCTCGCATCCGACCGCTGCTCGCTCAATCGCCGCGGCGCATGAACAAGCGCGAGGAACCTTCCGTGGCGACTCCTGCAGATCACCTGCTGTCGCTCCGCCCGCCCGCCCCCGGCGCACGACCTGGGATGCGCCGGGGGCGGCGGTCGTCAGCGGTCGCCGTTGACCGCGCCCTTGACCTTGTCGGTGACCTTGTCGATCGCGTCCTTGATCCTGCCGCCGGCCTTGTCGAGGCTTCCCGCCGTGATACCCGGTTATCAGGTTTCTGATCCGATGAATCCCGGAGCCGCCGCACGTCGAATGAGTAGCGAACGGAGGATGATCCCGATGCGGCTCGACCACGACAGCACCACCACCCCGACCCCCCGCCGGGCGACCGACATCGGTGCCGCGCCGGGCGCTCGTCGGACTCGAGGGCCGGGAGGTGAGCCTGTCGCTGGCCGACGGCTCACGCCTCGACGCCGTCACCCTGATCTCGGCCGGCCGGGGCCGGACCCCCACCGTGTGGATCTACGCCGGCGGCATCGACGTGTTCGTACCCCGGCCCCACGTCATCGACGCCTGGGAGACCTCCCCGCCCCGGGCCGCCTGACCGGCGGGGGGCGGCGTCAGCCGTCCTTCCTGGTCAGCAGCACGTGGGCCACGCTGTCCGAGCAGGCCAGCTCCGCGCACTGGTAGAGGTCGACGGCCCCGTCGAGGTTGGCGAACAGCCGCTCGCCGGCCCCGAGGAGGATGGGGACGACGGCCACGTTGATCTCGTCGACCAGCCCGGCCCGCATGTACTGCTGGATGGTGGCCGGGCCCCCGCCGATGCGGACGTCGGCGCCGCCGGCCGCGGCGAACGCCTGCTCGAGCGCCGCCTCGGGCCCCTCGGTGACGAAGTGGAACGTGGTGCCGCCCGCCATCGGGATGGGCTCGTGGGCGTGGTGGGTGAGCACGAACACCTCGTGGTGGTAGGGGGGCTCCGGGCCCCACCAGCCCCGCCAGTCCTCGTCCCCCCACGACCCCCGGACGGGGCCGAACATGTTGCGCCCCATGATGGTGGCGCCGATGTTCTCGTCGCCCCGGGCCAGGACCCTGTCGTCGAGGCTGGGCTCGCCGGCGGGCGCGGTCCCGGCGTCGCCGCCGCCGAACCGCTTGCCGTAGTCGGACGCGAACACCCACTCGTGCAGGCGGGTGCCGCCCACCCCGAGGGGGTCGTCGATGCCCTGGTCGGGACCGGCGGCGTAGCCGTCCAGCGAGACGGCGATGTTGTGGACTCGTAGCTTGGCCATGTCGGTCTCCTGCTCCTGTGGTCGCGGTGGCGGGCCGCCCGAGGGAGCGCCGCCGTGAAGACGTCGGAGCCGGTCGCCGTTCATCGACATGCCCGGCGCGAGACGCATCGTCCCACGGCCCCGCCCCACCGGTCAGCCGCCCCACAGGGTGGCGCGCACGATGCCGTCGGCGTCGGGGGACCCGACCGCGGCGCCGGCGCGGGCGAGCATCGCCCGGGCAGCGGCGTTGCCGGCCGTGGTCTCGGCCACGACCTCGGTGACGCCCAGCCCGGCGGCGACGGGGCGCAGCGCCGCCAGGGCCGCGGTACCGACGCCCCGGCCCCGCCACGACCGGCCGAGCCAGGCGCCGACCTCGTGGCGGCCGTCGCCGCGGCGGTGGAGCCGGAGCACGCCGGCCACCCGGCCGCCGGCCACCACCGCCAGCGTGACCTCGTGGCGGGGGCCGTCGAGCCCGGCCCGCCGCTCGCGGTGGAAGCGGCGGAAGGCCGCCACCCTGTCGTCGGTCCACCACGGCCCCCCGGGCGCCGGCGGCATCACGTCGGCGGGCTCGGCGTCGCCGACGGCCACGGCCACCAGCTCGTCCAGCGTGGCCTCGTCCACCGGCCGGAGCGTGACGTCCGGGAGGTTCATGGTGGACGGTCACACCACCAGCAGGGTCTTGCCCACGGTGGCCCGGGACTCGATGGCCGTGTGGGCGTCGGCCGCCCGGTCGAGCGGGACCCGCTGCCCGATGACCGGCCGGAGGCGGCCGGCGGCCGCGGCGGCCAGGGCGCGGCTGGTGGCGGCCCGGAGGTCCTCGGGGCTGCCCCGCAGGCCGGGGACCAGCGTCACGCCCCGGGCAACGGCCTCGTCCTCGGCGACCGGGGCCCACGTTCCGCTGGCCAGGCCATAGCTGAGCAGGCGCCCGCCCTCGCCCAGCAGGCCGAACGCGGCCCGGGCCACCTCGCCCCCCACGCCGTCGAACACCACGTCCACCCCGCCCAGCGCCGCCCGCACCACGTCGTCCCACCCCGGCCGCCGGTAGTCGACGGCCAGCTCGGCCCCCAGCTCCCGGGCCAGGTCGAGCTTGCGACCGCCCCCGGCCGCCGCCACCACCCGGGCCCCGGCGGCCGCCGCCATCTGGACGAGCAGGCTGCCGACCCCACCGGCCGCCGCCTCCACCAGCACCCGGTCGCCCGGCCGCAGCCCGGAGGCCTCGACCAGCAGGGTGGCCGTGCGGCCATCGGCCAGCAGGGCCACGGCGTCGTCGAGGCCCACGCCCTCGGGCACCGGCACCAGCAGGTCGGCGTCGACCGCCACCTGCGACGCGTAGCCGCCGGATCCACCGGTGCTGGTCACCACCCGCGTGCCCAGCAGCGCCGGGTCGGCGCCGGGGCCGACGGCGGTCACCACCCCGCCGACGCCGTTGCCCGGGATCATCGGCAGCTCACCCCGGAACGGCCCGGCGCCGGTCGCCCGGAACTGGGTCTCGACGAAGGTGATGTTGGCGAAGGCCACGTCCACCAGCGCCTGCCCGGGCCCAGGCACCGGGTCGGGCGCCTCGCCCGCCACCAGCACCTCGGGCCCGCCGAAGTCGGTCAGCCACACGGCTCGCATGACCTGCAGCCTGCAACCTCCAGCCGACGTGAGGTCAAGGGGCCATGCCGTCGGGGGGCCCGATGGCGGCCGCCTCGGGGCCGAGGGCGGCCACGTAGCGGGGGTGGACGTCGCCCCAGCGGTCCCGGGGCGACCATGGCGGCTCGGCGCCGTCGAGGTGGACGGCCAGCAGGTCGAGGCAGGCGTGCCAGCCGGCCGCGTCGCGGGCAGCCTTGCCCAGCTCGTCGAAGCCGTTGGCGAAGGTGAGGACGGTGCCCCGGCCGCCGTCGTCGGGCGCGAGCTCGAACCGCAGGGTCTCCTCGTCGCCCCAGCGGTACTCGACCAGCCGGGGCGGGTCGTAGGCCACCATCTCGCCGTCGATGGGCGGGGCCTCGTCGTCGCGGAACACGAACCGCAGCTTGGCGCCGGCCTCCCGGTCGCCGATGACGTCGGTGGGGAACCAGGCGGCCAGGTGCTCGCGCTCGGTCAGGGCCCGGAACACCTTGGCGGGTGGGTGGGGGAGCCGGCGCACGAAGCGCAGCCGCCAGCGGCCGTCGTGCCGGTCCAACCGGCCGAGGTCGTCACGGTCGTGTGCGGGGCGCACGTCGGGGGCGTCGTCGGGCATGGGAACCTCCGGATCAGGCGTCGTCGGCGCCGTCGGGCATGGCGTCGAGGTGGTCGGCCAGCCGGTCGAGGCGGTCGGCCCACAGGCGCCGGTAGGGCGCCAGCCAGGCGTCGACCTCCTGCAGCGGCGCGGCCCGCACCCGGTACAGCCGGCGCTGCGCCTCGGCCCGCACGTCGACCAGGCCGGCGTCGCGCAGCACCCGCAGGTGCTTGGACACCGCCGGCTGGCTGATGGCCAGGTCGGCCACCAGGTCGCCGACGGGACGCTCCCGGTCGAGGAGCAGGTCGAGGATGCGCCGGCGGTGCGGTTCGGCCAGCACCTCGAACACCACGGTCACGTGGTGAACATAACTCGATGGCTATATGCCTGTCAAGGTATGGATGGTGCCGCCGCCGGCGCCGGGCCCGACGACCCGTCCCCGTGCGCCCGCCGGCCCCGGTCGACCCCGTCGGCGAAGCTGGTGAGCAGCCGGTACACGTCGTCGGGCGAGCCGGGCGCCGGGGCCCCGGGCGCCGGGGCGGACACTGGGTGGCCGGGCGGAGCCGGGGGTCTGGTCGCAGCCGCCGGGGCCGCGGCCGCTGCCGGGCCGGCGGGAGCGGCCCGCGGAGTCGGCATGGCCGGCGTGGCCGGCGGGTGGGCTCCGCCGCCGTCGGCGACGTCGCCGGCCGGGTCGGTCCGGCGCACGTGGACGGTGGTGGTGGGCATCTGGGCGCCCGGGATCCGCCGGTCGAGCGCCGGATCAGCCTGGCGGCCGCCCGGGGGCACCGTGGCCGACCGCGCGTCGGGGACGCCGTCGCGAAAGCCCGGCCGGGGCAACCGCACCGGCGGCTCGGTCGGCGCCGGGCCCAATGGCCGGGCCGTGCCGGCGCGGCCATTGGTGGCGGCGGGGCCGGCGCGGCCGGTGGTGGGTGCGGCGGCGCCGGTGCGGCCGCTGGTGGGGACGGCGGGGCCGGTGGTCGGCGCGGCGGGCCCGGTGCGGCCGGTCGTGGATACGGTGCCGGCGCGGCCATTCGTGGGTACGGCCGGCCCGGTGCGACCGGTGGTGA
>DASXRH010000652.1:0-4776 GCA_036506715.1 Acidimicrobiales bacterium | reverse complement strand
CGGACGTGCACCGTATCGACCCGCCGCTGCGGTTTCCGCCGGGTTGCGGCGGGTCCGAGTAGCCTCGCCCGGATGACCGCAGACGCCAGCCTCGATGTCGTCGGCATCGGCAACGCGCTCGTCGACGTGCTGTCGCACGAGACCGACGAGTTCGTCGCGGCCCACGGCCTCGTCAAGAGCGCGATGACGCTGGTCGACACCGAGCGGGCCGAGGAGCTGTACGCGGCGATGGGCCCCGGCATCGAGATGTCGGGCGGCTCGGTGGCCAACAGCACGGTCGGCGTGGCCAGCTTCGGGGGCCGGGCCGGGTACATGGGCCGGGTGGCCGACGACCAGCTCGGCCAGGTGTTCGCCCACGACCTGACGGCCATGGGGGTCACCTTCGTCAACGCCCGGGCCACCGAGGGGCCGCCCACCGGGCGCAGCCTCATCGTCGTCACCCCCGACGCCCACCGCACCATGAACACCTACCTGGGGGCGTCGGCCTTCTTCTGCCCCGACGACGTCGACGCCGACCTCGTCGCCAGCGCCCAGGTCACCTTCCTCGAGGGCTACCTGTTCGACCGGCCCGAGTCGCAGGACGCCTACTGGACGGCCTCCAAGTACGCCACCGACGCCGGCCGCAAGGTGGCCCTCACCCTGTCCGACCTGTTCTGCGTCGAGCGCCACCGCGACGGCTTCCTGCCCCTGGTGCGCGAGCGGGTCGACATCCTGTTCGCCAACGAGGCCGAGGCCTGCGCCCTGTGGGGCTGCGACGAGGTCGGGGCCGCCGTCGAGCGGGCCCGGGCCGAGGTCGGCGTCTGCTGCATCACGATGTCCGAGAAGGGCTCGGTGGTGGTGTCCGGCCCCGAGACCCACGAGGTCCCCGCCCACCCGGTCGACGTGGTCGACACCACCGGGGCGGGCGACCTGTACGCCGCCGGCTTCCTCTACGGTTACACGACCGGCCGGCCGTTGCCCGAGTGCGGCGAGCTGGGCTCGCTGGCGGCCGCCGAGGTGATCAGCCACATCGGCGCCCGCCCCGAGGTCAAGCTCTCGACCCTGCTCTGAGGGTCGCCGTCACGGCTTGGCCACCTTGAGGATCACCCGCTCGGAGGTCAAGCTCTCGACCCTGCTCTGAGGGTCGCGGTCACGGCTTGGCCACCTTGAGGATCACCCGCTCGGAGGTGATCGGGTTGGCGTAGTCGTGGCCGTAGTACTTCTGGCTCAGCTGGTCGATGTGGTCCCGGGCCTCGGGTCCGCGCACGGTCGCCACCACCCGGCCCCGCAGCTCGGCGTACCGGTCGGGCTGCTCGGCGTCCCAGACCGTCACCGTGATCCGGGGGTCGCGGCTGATGTTCTTGAACTTCTGCCGGTGGATCTCGGTGTTGAGCAGCAGGTGGTCGTCGTCGGCGTCGACCCACATGGGGTGGGTCATGGGGGTGCCGTCGGGGAGCAGGGTCGTGACGGCGGCGGTGTTCCGGCCCTCGGTGGCGAGGCGCCTGATGGCGGGATCCAGCATGCGGGCCAGAGTAGGCAGGGCCGCCGGGAACCGGTCAGGCCGCCGGGGCCCGCCGCCGCGTGGCCAGCACGACCAGGCCGGCGGCCACCAGGGCCAGCCCGGCGGCGGTCCCGGCCCCGAACCGCTCGCCCAGCACCACCACGCCCAGGGTGGCGGCGGTGGCCGGCTCCGCGAGCGTGAGCGTGCCCGCCGCCGCCACGCCGACGCCCTCGAGCCCCCGCCCGAACAGCACGTAGGCCAGCGCCACGGTGACGACGCCCAGGTGGGCGACCATGAGCAGGCCGCCCGGGGTGAGCAGGGGCCCGATGCCCGCCACCACCAGCACCGGGAGCAGCACGAGGCCCGCCCAGCCGAACACCCGGGCGGTCACCCCGTCGGGGGGCCGGCCCCGGTCGAGGACCAGCTTGGTGGCCAGCACGTACACGGCGTAGACGAGCCCGGCGCCGAGGGCCAGGCCGATGCCCGCCGGGTCGACCTCGCCGCCCCGCCCCGTGCCGACGAGCAGGCCGGTCCCGGCCAGCGCCAGCCCGGTGGCGGCGAGCCAGCGCCGCCCCGGCCGCTCGCCGCGCACCGCCGCCCCCAGCGCCCCGGCGAAGACGGGTGCGCTGCCGATGCCGACGACTGTCCCCACCGCCACGCCGGTCCGGGCCACGCCACCGAAGAACAGCGGCTGGTAGGCGGCCATGGCCGCGGCCGCCACCCCGATCCCCGCCCGGTCCCGCCACCCGCCCGGCGCCGATGCCGGGGCGGCCAGCCACCCGCCCCGGACGGCCAGGGCCAGCAGGCACGCGCCGCCGACCACCAGCCGGGCGGCGCCCACGGCGGCGGGGGAGGCATCGTCGGGACCGAGCGCCCGAGCCGTGCCGGTCGTGCCCCACAGCGTGGCGGCCGCGACCACCAGCAGCCGGGGGTCGATCTCCCGCAGCACGGTGGTCCGGGTCCGCACCGGGCGATTGTGGCGCCTGCGCCCGCCCGACGGTCAGTCCAGGGCGACCACCGTCGGCTGCTGGCCGGGCGGGGTGAGCCGGAGGTCGCCCTCGGGCGTCGGGGTCACCGCCGTGCCGGCGACCGGCGCGACGGGGAGCCGCGAGTCGGGCAGCCGCCGGACGTGGCCGTCAGGGCCGAAGCTCACCGTGCGCAGGACGCCGTCGGCCCCGATGGCCACGTAGCGCTCGGTGCCGTCGGGCTGGGGGGCGCTCACGCAGGTGGCGCCCGCGATCTCGCCGGGCCCGAGCAGGCCGGGGACGACCTCGCACTCGACCGGACCCGAGTCCCAGGCGGGACCAGCCGGCGCCGCACCCTCGGCCTCGGCCTTGTCGGCGGCGGCGGCCTTGCTCAGCAGGGCGCCGGTGTCGGCCCCCTTGTCCTCGGGCGGGTGGGCGTCGGCCCCGGCCCGTAGCTGGTCGAGCTGGTCCTCCAGCATCGCCACCTTGGGGCTGTCGGCGGGGACGCCGGCGGCGACCATGCCGTCGATCTCCTCCTGCAGCTGGCGCTCCATCGGCACCGGCGCGGGCCGGCTCAGCGAGGCGCTGGCCGCGGCCGACGCCGCCACGGCCGCCAGCACCAGGGCGGCGAACAGCGCCAGGCCGCGCACGCGCCGGCGCCGGCGCGCGGGTCGCGGGTCGGTCGCCGCCATGTCAGGTGTCCCAGCTGATGTCGGTCATCGTGTCCACGCTCGGCTGGTTGGTGCGGGCGTCGGTGGCCAGCCAGTAGACGAGGAAGTCGTGCGCCTGGTGGGGGGCGTTGTCCGTCCCGGTGCACCCGCCCACCTGCTGGCACGCCCCGTACTGCGACAGCGTCCCGAAGAAGTACATGCCGTCCCCGGTGTTGACCGTCGACCACAGGTCGATGAGCTGCCACTGGTGGGCGTTGACGCCGCTGGTGGCGTAGATCTGGGGGATGGGCAGCGACGGGTCGTGCTGCCAGGCCAGGTGCCAGACCAGCTGCTGGCTCCAGCCGTTGTTGCAGGGTCCGTTGGTGGCCGACGACGTCGGGCAGCCGTCGGCCGACGAGTTGGCGTACAGCGCCGGCCGGCCGGGGGTGTCGTCGTAGCCGTGCATCCACACCTCGGCCTTGGCGAACGACGACCACGACGGTTCGAAGTCCCAGGCCCCGGTCACCTGGGCGTAGCCGGGGTAGTAGGTGGCGGCCCAGCTGTTCAGCTCGCGCACCATGGTCGCCCAGGCCCCGCCGTGGTAGTAGAGCCAGGCGTCCGAGTCGCCGTCGATGGCGCTGTTGCTGGTGCCGACCCCGATGAGCAGGCGGAAGCTGGGGTCCTGCCGGCAGTAGGCGTAGCCCCGGATCACGTTCCGGATCGTGTCGGTGAGCTGGTTGACGTCGCGGTCGGCCGCACCCCACACCGTGGCGCCGGCGATGCCGTTGACGGTGGCCGGCGCGCCGAAGAACAGCGTCATCCGCCCCGACTTGTCGGCGTTGTAGCAGCCCAGCTGGCTGGCGTCGGCGGGGGTGTTGCGGGCCATGTAGAAGCTGCGCGTCTCGCCCGAGGGCGGGACGTGGCACGAGCCCGCCGCGCCGATGGCGAGCGCGCAGACCACCGTCGCTACCGACCGTGACCATCGCGACACCATCGGGGGGAAACGAAACCGCACGGACCGCCCAGCGTCAAGCAATCCGGGTCGCGTGACCGCGTGAGGTGGTGGTCAGCTCCCGCCGTGGACGGGGACCAGCAGGATCGCCCCGACCACCAGGGCGGCCGCCACCGCCAGCCCGCCGATGAGCCGGGGCCGGGTGACGGGCGTGCCGAAGCGGATCGGCGACTCGATCAGCACGTACGACGCGCCGGCGGCCGCCACCGTGGCCGCCAGCCGGACGAGGAACAGCAGGGTGGGGTCGTCGATGTGGGTGCGGCTGCTGTCGAGGGCCAGGAAGATCGGCCAGTGCAGCAGGTAGGCGCCGTAGCTGATGCGGCCCAGCAGCCGCAGCGGCGCCAGCGCCAGCACCCAGGCCAGCGCCCCACCGGTCGCCGCCGCCAGGATGAGCAGCACCGACAGCCCCGCCTCGAGGGCCGTCACCCCGTGGAACAGCCGGTCGGAGTCGAGCGAGGTCGTGTGCCACAGCCACGCCAACCCCCCGATCGCCACCACCCCGCCCACCTGGGCCGCCGCCCGCACCCGGGCCGGTGCCCCGCCCCGCGGGCCCCAGGTGGTGGCCACGGCGTAGGCCAGGACCACCCCGGCCAGCAGCTCGCCCGACCGGCTGAACGTGGCGTAGTACGCCAGCCGGGCCTCGCCGTGGCTGGCCAGGAGCCAGCCGCC
>DASXRH010000651.1:0-5120 GCA_036506715.1 Acidimicrobiales bacterium | reverse complement strand
GGACTCGTCAGGCCGTGGATGACCACGTCGGTGGCGTGGCCCAGGATCTTGGGGCCGACGACGGTGAGCGCCACGCCCACCACGGCCAGCACCACGACCGTGCCGACGCCGATGCGGTCCTGCCGCAGCAGGGTCAGCAGGCGGCTCGAGGCGCTGCGGAAGTCGCGCGAGGTCTCGCCGGGCATGCCGGCGTTCATGACCCGGACCGAGTTGACCCCCGGCCGGGGCGGGGTCGGCGGCGCGGGGCTGGACTGGGTGGTGGTGCTCATGCGCGCTCCCTTCGGGATGCACGCACTGAGCACCCGGCCCTTCGGGCCGAGACATGCTCTGTGCTGATGATTCGCTCGCTCATTGCGTGCCCACTTCGCTCGCTCACGCCGCCGCCCGGCCGCCGGACTGCGACGCCACGATCTCGGCGTAGGTGGGACACGAGGCCAGCAGGTCGTCGTGGCTGCCGAGGCCCACGGGCCGGCCGTCCTCGAGCACCAGGATCTGGTCGGCGCCGATGATGGTCGACACCCGCTGGGCCACCACCAGCACCGTCGCCCCGGTCACGTGGGGCACCAGGTTGGCCCGCAGCCGGGCGTCGGTGGCCAGGTCGAGGGCCGAGAACGAGTCGTCGAACAGGTAGATCTCGGGCTTCTTCACCAGCGCCCGGGCGATGGCCAGCCGCTGGCGCTGGCCGCCCGACACGTTGGTGCCGCCCTGGGTGATCATGGCGTCGAGGCCGCCGGGCATGGCGGCCACGAAGCCGGCCGCCTCGGCCACCCGCAGCGCCGCCCAGAGCTCCTCGTCCGTGGCCCCGGGCTTGCCGTAGCGCAGGTTGCTGGCCACCGTGCCCGAGAACAGGTATGGCTTCTGGGGCACCAGGCCGATGCGGGCCCACAGGGCGTCGGGCTCGAGGTCGCGGATGTCCACCCCGTCGATCCGCACCGCCCCTGCGGTGACGTCGAACATGCGGGCCACCAGGTTGACCAGCGTGGTCTTGCCGGCGCCGGTGCTGCCGACGACCGCGGTGGTCTGGCCGGCCAGTGAGGTGAGCGTGATCCCGTCGAGCACCGGCTCGTCGGCACCCGGGTAGCGGAAGCCGACGGCGTCGAGCTCGAGCGACCCGGCGGTGCGGATGTCGGTCACCGGGTGCGCCGGAGTCGCCACCGACGGCTCGGTCTCGAGCACCTCGACGATGCGGTCGGCGCACACCGCGGCCCGGGGGGCCATCATCGCCACGAACATGCCCATCATGACGGCGATGAGGATGAGCGTGAAGTACGTGAGGAAGGCGACCATCGCCCCGACGGTCATGTCGCCGGCGTCGATGCGGTGGGCGCCGAACCAGAGCACGCCGACGCTCGAGGCGTTGATGATGAGCAGCAGCGTCGGGAACATCAGCGCCATCAGCCGCCCGGCCTCCAGCGAGATGCCGGTGAGGTCGTCGTTGACGGCGCCGAAGCGGGCGGTCTCCTCGGGCTCGCGCACGAACGCCCGCACCACCCGGACGCCGGTGATCTGCTCGCGCAGCACCCCGTTGGCGCCGTCGATGCGCTCCTGCATGCGCCGGAACACGGGGACCATCCGCCGCACGACCAGCCCGACGCTGAGGGCCAGGGCGGGCAGGCTGACGAGGAACAGCCAGGCCAGCCCGGTGTCCTCGTGCAGGGCCAGCGCGATGCCGCCCACCACGGTGATGGGGGCGGCGATGGCCAGCGTGCAGGTCATGACGACCAGCATCTGGACCTGCTGGACGTCGTTGGTGATGCGGGTGATCAGCGACGGCGCCCCGAAGGCACCCACCTCGCGGGCCGAGAAGTCGGTGACCCGGTGGAACAGCTCGGACCGCACGTCCCGCCCGAAGCCCATCGCCACCCGGGAGCCGAAGTACACGGCCGCGATGGCGAACACGATCTGCACGAACGTCATGCCCAGCATCAGCATCCCGGTGCGGCGGATGTAGGCGTTGTCGCCCGCCAGCACGCCGTTGTCGATGATGTCGGCGTTGAGCGTGGGCAGGTACAGCGTGGCCAGGGCCTGCACGGCCTGGAGGCCGACGATCAGGAGCAGGACCCAGCGGTAGGGGCGCAGGTGGGAGCGGAGCAGTCGGGTGAGCACGGGAGCCTCGGGGCGGGTCAGGGGGATGCGGTCGTGGCGGTGAGGCCGGCGGGCACGGGCGCGGGGTCACGGGCGGGGCGGGCGCGTACGCCGTCGAGGAGCAGGGACACGATCTCGGGCGGTTCGAGCACCTCGTCGCCCACCAGGGCGGGGTGGCTCACGGCCAGCGTCAGCGCCCGGAGCCGGCGGGCGGCGACCACCGGCTCGATGCGGACCCGGTCGGCGTGGGCGGCGAACAGCTCGGCGAGGGCGGGCGAGTCGGGCGGCCGGGGCGGGGGCTCCGGGCGCTCGCCGACCCGGGCCACAAGCCGCCAGATCTGCGACAGCCGCCGCTGGATGATCTCGACGGCCGCCGCGAGCTGGGCCTCGAACGGCAGGTCGCGGTCGATGGCGGCCAGCGCCCGCTCGGTGGGGGCGGGGTCGAAGGCCAGCTCGACCGCGGCCCGCACCACGGCGTCCTTGTCGGGGAAGACCCGGAAGATGGTGCCCTCGGCGATGCCGGCGGCGTCGGCGATCTGGCGGGTGGTGACGGCCAGACCCCGCTCGAGCAGGAGGGGCAGGGTGGCGGTGACGATGCAGGCCCGGCGCTCGTCGGGCGGCATGGCCGCGGCACGACGGCCCCGTCCGGGGCCGTCGTCCGTCTCGGTCACCGCCTGGTCCTGGCTCAGCATCGGGAGCATCCTACCGGACTGAGTGAGCACTCACTCAGTCGGGTGATCGGTTCCGGGTCACGACACGGCCGACCGCCGGAACACCCGGATCGACAACGCGGATGTCATACCCGGCAAGGACGCCGGCGGCCCCCCGGGTGTGACACGGCGGTCCGGTTGTCACACTCTGGGGGGCGACAGCGTCCTCTCGGGCACGACCCCCACCCGAGGAGCCAGACCATGGAGCGACCCCCCGCCCCCGAGGCCCCCACCACCGAGCCCGTCACCGCGCCCGACGCCGTCGCGCGGGCGTGGGCCGAGCACCGCCGGCACCTGCTCGACATCGCCTTCCGCATGGTCGGTGGCCTCAGCGAGGCCGAGGACGTGGTGCAGGAGGCCTACGCCCGCCTGCTGCGGACCGACATCGACGCCATCGACGACGTCGGCGGCTGGCTGGTGGTGGTGGTCAGCCGCCTGTGCCTCGACCGGCTACGGGCCGGGCGGCGGCACCCGACGGCCCCCGACGCCGCGCTCGGCGAGCGGCCGGCCGAGCGAGCCGTCGACCCGGCCGACCGGGTCACGCTCGACGACTCGGTCCGGCTGGCGCTCCAGCTGGTGCTGGGGCGGCTGAGCGCCGCGGAGCGGACCGCCTTCGTGCTCCACGACGTGTTCCGTTACCCGTTCGAGGCGATCGCCGAGATCGTCGGGCGGTCGCCGGCCGCCTGCCGCCAGCTGGCCAGCCGGGCCCGGCGGGCGGTGCGGGCCGAGGCCGGCCCCGACCGGTTCGTGGTCGAGCCCGAGGAGCAGCGGCGGGTCACCGAGCGGTTCATCGCCGCCTGCACCACCGGCGACATCGACGGTCTGCTCGCCGTTCTCGACCCCGACGTCGAGGGGGTGGCCGACGTGGGCGGGGCGATCGGCGTGCGGGTCGCGGCCGGCAGCGCCCGCGTGGCCGCGCTGCTGCTCCAGTACTTCGGCCCCCAGACCCGCACCACGCTGCTGACGCTGCCGGCCGGCGACGACGCCGTGCTCGTCGCCCTGCGGGGCGGGCGGGTCGTGACCGTGGCCACGCTCGGCGTGCACGACGGGCGCATCGCCCACATCGACGGCATCGTGGACCCGGCGAAGCTGGAGCCCATCAGCACCATCCTGGGCGGGTGACCCCGGCGCGTGCGTGCCGGGGTCCCGGCGGCCCGGCGCATCGAGGACCGAGGCCGGAGGACCCCGGCGATCGTCACCCGCCGTGGGTGATGGGGCGCCGGTCCGGCGGCGGTCACACTGCGGGGCGATGACCTGCCATCGCGTGCCCCGCCCCCGGACGCTGCTGGGGTTGGTCGCCGTCCTCGTCGTGCTGGGGACGGCGGCGTGCGGGGAGGACGACGGCGGGGCGGCCACGCCGCCGCCCCTGAACGCCGGGGTGCCCGACGACCTCGACGGGGCCACGTTCACCTCCACCGCGGTCGACGGCCGGGACCTGGCCGCCGGGTCGTCGGTGACGATCTCGTTCGACAGCGGGCAGCTCACGATGAACGCCGGATGCAACACCATCGGCGGCGGCTACACCATCACGGCCCGCACGCTCACCCTGGACGCCGGGGCCCGCAGCACACGGATGGCGTGCGAGCGCCCGCTCATGGACCAGGACGAGTTCCTCACCGACTGGCTGCAGGGGGCGTCGACTGGCGGCTCGACGGCAACGCGCTCACCCTCGACGGCCAGGGCGTCAGGATGCGGCTCGAGGGCGGCGACACCTGACACCAGCCCCGGTTTGAGCCCGCCCGAGATCGGGCAAGACTGTCCGTCGTGACGGCGTCTGGTGACGCGAGCGTCGGCGGGCACCCCGGCATCGCGCGCGCCGCTCCCCGCGTGGCCGACCGGCCGCTGGTCATCGACCTCGACGACCCCGCCGCTCGCGACCCGGTGCTGGCCGGGGGCAAGGCGGCCGCGCTGGCCCGGGCCCGGGCCGCCGGGCTCCAGACCCTGCCCGGCGTGGTGCTGACCACGGCGTTCAGCGACGCCGTCGACGGTGGCGACGACGTGGCCGGCCACCCGGCCGTGAGCGAGGGGTTCGCCCGGGCCGGCGGCCACGACCGAACCCTGGTGGCCCGCAGCTCGTCGGTCGTCGAGGACACGGCCGAGTCGTCGATGGCGGGCCAGTTCGCCTCGGTCATCGGCCTCGACGGCCTCGCCGCATTCACCGAGGCGGTGCGGACGGTGCTCGACTCCCGCGCGGCGGCGGGCGCGCCCGACGATCCCATCGCCGTGCTGGTCCAGCCGCTGCTCGAGCCGGCCGCCGGCGGGATCATGTTCGGCATCGACCCCGTGACCGGTCGCAGCGACCGGCGGGTGGCGGCGGCCGTGGTG